>JABWAY010000387.1 GCA_013360825.1 Candidatus Brocadiia bacterium
ATGACTTCCTCCTCGTTGGCGGTGCCGCCGCCGTCGGGGAAGAGGGACTATCTCACGCTATTTCCAGCCCATTGCGTCGGTGAATTGTGGTGAGGAGGAAACGCGATCAAAGAGCCCCCGGCGGTTCAACAGCCCGGTCAGCGGATCGGTATATGTCGCGGCCACGAGCCTCTCCTCCGTCCGCTTGCGATCCGTCACGTCCTCCATCGCCAGCAGGATCGTCGCCTCTTCTTCCCTGGATTCCTCGACCTTGCGCGCGTTGAGCAGAATGATCCTGCGCCCGACACGGGCAAAGTCATGATCCACCAGGAAGTCTTCAAAGTGGGACGCGCGGGGGAGAATCTCCGAAAGCAGCCGGCGCAGCTCCGGAATGTCCCACTGCCGGTCGCCGATGTCGTAGAGATAGGCGCCCAGGGTCTCCTCGGCCCGGACCCGGAACATGGCGTAAAACGCCCGGTTGGCGGACACGATCCTCAGCTCGGCCGACAGGACAACCAGCGGCTCTCGCACGGTCTCGATGATCGCTTCTGCAAATCGCCGCGCGGCAACGGCGGCCGCGTTCGCTGCCCGGACCCAACGAAGCGTCTCTCCCGTCCTGGGGACGCGCGACGGAGGATGAGCCTGGTTGTCTTCCGGGCCGACGGGGGGCTCGGGCTGATTCATCAGACCACTCGAATGTGGGGCGACCCGTCCAGCATCGTCTATCCGCGCGGAGGACTCAATCCGGAAGTCCGGGAACGGAGATGGAGCGCGGGCCGGGTGCGTCCGCGACCCCTCGCCTCTACCGGGGGATTCACCGCATCGAACCGGGATACCCGGTTCGGGCAGCTCGACCGACCGGGCACCCGTTTCGAAAACGGGAGGTTGTGGGTTCGAGACCCACCGGGAGCTTGCGCCCGCCCCCGCAGCCCGGATCGTGGAGGTCCATGATGGAGGGTCATGGATGTGCAGGTTCGAGTCCTGCCCGGGGCATCCCAGCCCGCTCACCCGTCCGCCAGCAGCCGCCCTGCCTCCTGCTTCAGGGCCTCCGCCGCTTGCGGGGCGGCGAGCACGCCCCGGAAGTCCTCCGCGCCCCCCGCCCGGTCTCCCGTGTCCCGGCGCGCGCGACCCCGGATCATCAAACACTCGGGGTCCGCCGGCGCCAGGCGAAGCGCCTCCTCGGCATCCGCCAGCGCTTCCGCCGGACGGGCGAGCGCCAGCCGGGTCGCCGCGCGCACCCTCCACGCGTTGGCGTAGCCGGGGCGGAGTTGGATCGCGCGGGAGGCGTCCGGTTCGGCCCTGACAGCGTCCCCGAGGCGGAGTTGTGCCTCAGCCCGGTTTCGCCAGGCTTCGGGATAGGCCGGCTGCAGCCGAATCGCCTCGTCGAAGTCCGCGGTTGCCTCGGTGTATCGCCGCAGCGCCAGGCGCGCGGTCCCCCGGTTGTTCCAGCCCTTGACGTAGTCCGGAAGCTCCGTGATCAGGTCCGTGAACACCTGCTCCGCGGTTGACCAGTCATTCAGCTCCAGGAGCATCACGCCCAGGTCATTGCGATAGGTCGGGCGGGACGGGTCCAGACGCGCCGCCTCGCGGAGGTCGGATACGGCTTCCGGGAGTCTTCGCAGAACTCCGTTCAGCGTCCCCCGGTTCCCCCAGAGCCCGGCCTTCGACGGATCGAGCTCGATCGCGCGGGTGCAGTCCACGATCGCCCGCTCGTACTCCTTGCGCTGGAAGTGCGCATAGGCGCGGTTCATGCGGGCCACGGCCGAAGTCGGGTCGAGCTGGATAGCCCGTTCGGTCGCCGCGAGGGCCTCGTCGGTCAGTCCCAGGTCCATGCACACAAAACCGTACGAGATCCAGCCGGGTACGAACCGGGGCCAGAGGGCGGCCACGCGGCGCACATCCCGCAGGACCTCCTCTTTCCTGCCGAGCGCGCGCAGTGTCCGCGAGCGGGCGTAGAGGGCCACCGGGAAGCGTGGCCGGATCTCCAGGGCCTTCCCGAATTCTGCGAGCGACTCCTCGCCCGAGGCGACGAGGCCGAGGACCCAGTGGAAATCTTCGCGCCCCGGCGTCCGGGGGAAGGCCGCCAGGCCCGCGACGCAGGCGCTCACGGCCGCCTCCCGGTCTTCTTTCCCATGCGCCGCCAGCGCCTGCGCGACCGTCTTGTGGAGCTCGTCCTCGAACCCGCTTCCCCGAACGAGCGCCGCCTCGAAGCACCGGCAGGCCTCCGCGGAAAGGGCGCGGGCGCTGTCGCGGCGGCGGGCGATGAGTTCGGCGCCTTCGTCGGCGTAGGGCATCCGTTCGACCCAGCTCCGGAGGAGAAGCGTCCGTCCGAGCCAGTAGTGAGCCGGGCCGAACTCGGGATCGATGGTGAGCGCCGCGCGGAAGGATCGCTCGGCGGCGGGGATGTCGCCGTCCTGCTCCTCGATCAGGCCCAGCAGGTACGGACCCAGCGGGAGCCCGGGGGCGAGCCGGGTCGCCTCCTCGAACATCCGCCGCGCATCGGCGAGCCGCACGGCGCGCGACTCCTCGTCGACGTCGGTCTCGTACTGGGCCTTGAGGATCCGCTCGAGCGAGGGGCGGCCGAGTTCCAGGAGCCGAAGCGCCTCGGGCGGCGGCGCCTGGTGAGTCCCCGCCGGAGCCGGGCCGCGGCGCCGGCCCCGCCTCGGAGCCGGAGCCTCCACGGGCTCGCCCGCGATCAGCCGTTTCAGGTCTTCCGCCAGTTCTCCCCCGTCCCGATAGCGGGCAGCCGGATCCTTCTCCAGGCAGCGCATCACCACGGCCGGCAGCCCCGCCGGAAGACCGCGGCGGCGCCCGATCGGCGCGGGGGGATCGCGCCAGATGCGATGAAGCGCCTCGAGCCCTTCCCCCTCGAACGGGAGCCGCCCGGTCGCGGCGCGGTAGAGCATGACACCGAAGCTGAAAACGTCCGAGGCGGGGCCGACGGCGTCGGACCGGCCTGCGGCCTGTTCAGGGGACATGTAGTGCGGGGTTCCCAGGACGAGTCCGGTCAGCGTCAGGCCGGCTGAGCTGGCTGCCGAGACCTCCTTGGCCAGTCCGAAGTCCGAGAGTTTGGGGCGATCGTCGCGGGTGAAAAGGATATTCGAGGGCTTGATGTCGCGGTGGACGATTCCCCGGGCGTGCGCGAAGCCGAGGGCCGCGGCGATTTCGGCGAGGACCTCGAGGCGTCGGGCCAGCGGGAACGCGGCGGGCGCCCCGGCGGCGGCGAGCCGCGTTTCGAGGCTCGGGCCGTCGATGAGTTCCATGGTGAAGAAGTGTCTGCCGTCCGCCTGCCCGATCTCATGGACTGCGACGATTCCCGGGTGTGAGATCTGCGCGGCGGAGCGGGCCTCGCGGAGGAACCGCGCCACGGACGCCTCGTCCAGTTCCATGCCGGCGGCGGAGAGCATCTTGAGCGCGACGGTGCGCCCGGCCGCGGGGTCCCAGGCCTCGAAGACGACGCCCATGCCGCCCCGGCCGAGTTCGCGGCGCAGGATGTAGCGCCCGAACGGGCCGT
>JABWAY010000043.1 GCA_013360825.1 Candidatus Brocadiia bacterium
CCGGCTCAAGGTCGCGACCGCCGGCTGCGACCGGACCGGGCTCGAGCGCGGCGGGGGCTCCTGGCCCGTCCTCCCCGCCGGATCGAGCGCGGTCCCCCTCAGGATCCTGCCGACCCGGGAACGGCTGTCCCCGTCCTCTTGGCGGGCAATCACCGGATGCCCTCGGCACTTCAGCAGTGCCGGAGCCTCGCAGAGTCCGGGACGATCTGTTCCGGCAGGATGCCGGGGGGTGAATGGCCGGTATTGCTGATGTTTCCGAGGAGGGGAGGCTCGCACGCGAGGCGAATCTCAATTCTCCCCTCGAGCGGCCCTGCAAGACCGGCCATGCACCCGCTGCCGGGCTGTCGGGTCCCCCCTTGACCAGATCGGGATCAAGATTTAGTGAACTGGAATAACTATGACTGGTACACTTCGTCCAGTCGTCGAGAGGGGAGGGCTTGACTACGAGTTGCTTGCAGGCTCCGCGAAGGGCCCCGTCGCCTCCTATCGCACACCATTAACTCGGAGTCAAGGCGGCCTCCCATGTCTGCCACGCATGACCCGCAATCCTCAGAAACTGCGGACCCTGCCTCGAGCGCCCTGCCGCGGCTCGTCCTGGTCCTTCGCCGTCGCTGGAAAATCGCATCGCTCGCGTTCGTCGCAACCCTCGGCTCGGTCGCCGCATGGACCTTCACGCAGCCGCGCCTCTACCGTGCGCAGGCCGTCCTTGAAATTCGACCCGAGCGCTCGACGGTCGCCACCCTGGGCGATCCGACGCAGTTCGCCGACACCGCCCTCTGGGAATCGTACTACCGCACCCAGGAGAACATCCTGGTCTCCCCGGGGATCGCCGAGGCATCGGTCGCTGCCCTCCCCCCGGCGCTCAAAGACCGGTTTGCCGGCCCCGGGGGCACGGGAGAATTTGCCCGCACCGTGGATCTGGAACAGGTCCGCGCCAGCTTCATCCTCAAGGTCGGTTTTCCCGACGTCGACCCGGAAGCCAGCGCCCAGATCGTCAACACCCTCGTCAACGTCTACATCGACGGCGCCAATCGGCGGATGCGCGAGCTCAAGTCGACAGCCGCCGAGACGCTCTCTCGGGAAACCCTCCCGGACATCCGCCAGAAGATCACGGAGGCCGAGGCGGGCCTGCAGGAGTTCCAGCAGCAGAGTGGCTTCGTAGACTTCGAGGAACGCTATTCCTCGTACCTTGCGGGCTGGAAGAAGGTCAGCGACAGGCTGACCGATGTCAGGCTCGCCCGGATCCGGCTCTCCGCCGAACTCGCCGCTCTGAGCGCTTACGGCTCCGACGGCGCAACAGGCATGTTCCACCCTTCCTTTCACAAGACCCGCGCCCTCGAACAGCTCGGCGAAGAGCGCGCCCGGATCGCCGAGGTCATCGCCGTCGAAGCGCACCGCCTCAAGGACGCACACCCCCGCATGGTCGGCCTGAGGGCCGAACTGACCGCGACGGAATCGAAGATCCACGAGGCCATCCAGGGGTCTCTGACGGCGCTTCAGACCGACCTGAACAGCGCGCAGGCCGAGGAACTTTCCCTCACGGACGAGGAAACGCGACTTGGGAGCAAGATGGCCGAGACGGCCAGCGCGCTCAACCGGTCACGCCGGCTGACCTCTGAACTCACGGCCGCCAAGGACCTGTACAGCGCCTATCTGAAACGGCAGGGAGAGCAGAGTGCGACCGTCGGGACCGGGCTCCAGAGCGTCCGGGTCCTGGACTGGGCGAAGTCTCCGCCGACTCCCTGGAAACCGAACACCCGCCAGAACCTTCTCATCGGCGCCCTTCTCGGCCTGGCCATGGCCGCCGGCGCGACTGCCGCCGCCGAGCAGCTGGACAACCGCATCCTGTCGGTCGAGGAGGTCAAGGCATTCGTGGGGCTGGATGTCCTGGCAGCCGTTCCCCGCCTCACCGGGCTGGACCCGGCGAACGGAATTCTCCTGGGCGAGGGCGCGACGATTCCTGAACTCGAGGCATTCCGGGCCCTCCGGGCACAGGTCGTCACCCACCTGGAGCGCCTCACCTCCTCCACCACCGGGCGGGCATGCATCCTGGCGGTCCTCTCCCCTCTCCCGGGTGAAGGGAAGACGACCGTGGCGGCCAACCTCGCCCGCGCCCTCGCCCTGGAGGGCCGGCGAGTCCTCCTCTTCGACGCCGACCTGCGCCGACCCCGCCTCCACGCCCTCCATAAGACTGCAGACGGCCCCGGCCTCGACGAAGTCCTCGCCGGCACGGCGGACATTCGTGCGGCGGCGCGCCCCTCCGTCGTCCCCGGCGTCGACATCGTCGGCGTCCGCTCCGGGACATCCAGCGCCGCGGAACTTGCCAGCTCGCCGCGCTGCGCCGAGGCGCTGCGCACGGCCCGGGAGGAGTGGGACATCGTGATCCTCGATTCGGCCCCCGTGATCCTCGCGTCCGAATCGGCGTTGGTCGCCCGGCGCGCCGACGCGGCCGTCCTCGTGTTCCGCGAGGGTCAGACCGGCAGGCACGCCGCTCGCGCCGCCGCAGAGGCGCTGATCGCCATGGATGTGCACCTGCTCGGGGCCGTTCTGAACTGTTCGAATCCGAAGCGTGGCGGGTACGGGTACGGATACGGGTATGGATACGGGTATGGATACGGGTACGGCCGCGCGGAACGCAGTACGGAGAAGCAGGCCTGAGCACGCTGCGCCGGACCGCAGTCGCATCATACGAACGGAAGTCCGTTCGCCGCGTTCGCATGGAATCCGGGCCGCCTGGCCTGGACGCGACGATACGGAGGCCCGCGGACCCCCGGCGCAGGGGAGAATCCCCGTGAATCTCCCCACCGGCCTCCTCTGCGCCGTCTGGCTCGCGGGGATCGCTGGAATCCTGTCGCTGGCCCTCGCGCCGCTCTTCGCACGCCTTGCCCGCCGTCTCCGCGTCGTCGACATGCCACGCGGTCGATCGATCCACACGACCCCGATTCCGCTGCTCGGCGGGCTGGCCATTCTGTCGTCCCTGATCCTGACCACGATCCTTCATCTCGCCGCGGCGGCATGGCTCTCCACCCGCCCTGATTTCCTCACCGCGGTCTTCTCGGATCTGCAGTACAACATCCCCGGGCTCTCCACGACCTGGGGACGGCTCGGTGTCATCTTCGCCGGCGGCGTCGCCCTGGCGGCTCTCGGGCTCGCCGACGACCTGTGGGACCTGGGCGTCCGCTCCCGCCTCCTCGCACAGGTTGCCGTGGCCATCGCCGTCGTGGCCCTCGGGATCCGCCCCTCGCTCCACTTTCTTCCCGTCCCGGTCGGGTTCGCCATCGCCGTCGTCTGGCTGGTGGGCATCACCAATTCCTTCAACCTGATCGACGGAGCCGACGGCCTCGCGACCGGCCTCGCCGCCATTTCATCCGCCCTCCTCGGCATCACCATGTGCCTCACCAATCACCCCTGTACTGCGGCCCTCCTTTTCGCCCTCTGCGGCGCCTGTCTCGGGTTCCTCCGCTATAACTGGCACCCTGCGCAATTGTTCCTGGGAAGCTCGGGCAGCCTCTTCCTCGGCTACATCCTCGGCGCGACGACATTGATCGCGACCTTCATGAGCGGCGAGAGCGTCTGGCTGTTCCCGCTCCTGATTCCCGTTCTCGTCCTCGCCGTCCCGCTCTACGACACCACTTCCGTCATCCTGATCCGCCTGGGCCTGAAACAGCGGATCTGGGAAGGGGACCAGCGGCACTTTCACCACCGCCTCATGCGCATCGGATTCAGCGTCCGGCAATGCGTGGCGTTCATGTACCTGCTGGCGCTGACGTTCGGGGCCGGAGGGCTCCTTCTGGCGAAGACGAGCCTGATCCCGAACCTGGTCGTGATGGGACAGGCCGGAGTTCTGATCGGCATGATCGTTCTCATGGAGAGGGTGGTCGGGCGCGTGGTCGGCCGCGGGATCTCAGGGCCCCAGCCCCTGCCTCGGGAGCCCGCGGTCTCGAATCCCGAACGGCTCGGGGGGGAGAGGGAGTCGAAGGCGCCGAGCCCTGATGTGCCGTGCGGGGAGCCGGTGCGCCCATGACGCATCGGGTTGGACGACTCCTGCGAATCCGGTTTCCCCGTGCGAAGGGCCATGGGGGCCCGTCGATCTTCCTGGACCGACTGCGGACCAGCATCCGGGAACAGGAATTGGGAACCCCGCGCGCCTTCTACAATCCGTTTACGGACATCAACATCTGCTCGAATGTTGTGAGAAATCCGTGGCGGCGCCCATTCGCCTTCCGGGTTGACGGCGTCTACTTTGATTCCGCGTACTCCGCCGAAGCCAACGCCCGACGCAATGCTCCACTCCGATACGGGATTCAGCATGCCCTCGGGATCGTCTACCAGTCTGAGTACAACCGTCGGATGGCGGATGGATTTCTCGGGCCTGCGACAAGTTCCTCGTCGACGATTCCCAATGGGGTGGACCTTCGGACGTTCTGCCCGGAAGGACCTCACCTGCGCGGAGAACTGGGACTTTCAAGTGAGGATCTTGTCTTCGTTACCTCGGCAAAGTGGCGCGCGCACAAGCGACTGGGGGCTGTGATCCGGGCGTTCGCCCGGTTTCAGGCAGAGTGCGGATCGCGGGCCCGTCTGGTCGTCCTGGGACGGCTGGAGACCGCGCCCGCGGAGCTGCCGCACGGGGTCCACCTGATCGGGCATGTTCCTCCCGCAGATCTGCCGCGGTGGTACAGGACGGGCAACGCCATGCTCTTCTTCTCCTGGCTGGATCACTGCCCTAACACCGTTCTGGAAGCGATGGGCTCCGGTCTTCCCGTGTTGTGCACGAATCAGGGAGGGACGCCGGAACTCGTGGCCTCGGCGCAGGGAGGGATCGTGTCAGCCGCGGACGCGCCGCTCCCGATCGCGCCGGTCGACCTGTACCACCCGCCTGAGCCCGACATGGACGTCCTGCACAGGGACCTGTGTGACCTTGTCCGCCGTCGGCGGGATCTCGCGGCCGGCATCCGGCGGGACGCCTGCGGGATCGACGCCGTCGCGCGCCGATATGTCGCATTCCTCGTGTCGCTGCTGGGTCATCGCGGGCAGGAGGACCGGCTGACGGGCGGCGCCAAGGGCGGCTCCCGAGGTCGGCCCGAAGGACGCGCTCAGTGAGCCGCCGCGCGCTCACGGCGGGAACCCTGTCCTTCAAGCTGCTGCAGCTCGGCGTTTCGGGGGTGAGCAACCTGATTCTGATTCCGCTCTACCTTCGTCACATTGAGATGTCCGAGTACGGCGCGTGGACGGCCGTCAGCGCCGCCTCTGCCTGCCTGTCGCTCATCGATCCGGACGTTCCCAACCTCCTCATCCAATGCGTCGGCCGGTCCCAGGGCGCGGCAGACCCGCGTGCCAGCATGGGCTTCATCAAGGCCGGGCTCCTGATTGCCCTGGTCTCCAGCACGCTCGCGATGCTCATCGGGCAGGTGCTGAGCGGCCGGGTTCCCGCGCTCGTCGGGGTGCCTGAGGCGTCCTTTCAGGTCTGCACCCGCATGCTGCAGTTCGGCGCGGTGTCGGTGGGCCTCATGCTGCTGGCGCATGCCCTGAACGGTGCGGCCCTGGGCCTGCAGTCCGCGACAAGCGCGGGATTGCCGCCCATCGCCGGCTCGCTGGCCCGCCTGATCGCGGCCACAGTCTGTCTTCGGGCGAATCTCGGCGTCATGAGCATCGCGTATGCGGAACTGACGGCCGCGACGGTATTTCTCGCGACGTCCGCGGCACTGTTCCTGCGCACGCTTCGTTCTTCCGGACTTCATCCGGGTCTTTCGCCGGGGTACGAGCAGTTGCGGGCCTTCTGGAACCTGGCGCTGAGCGGTTTCGGGTCCCGCGTGGGACGCCTCGTTGCCGGCAACCTGGATTCGCTGGCGATCGCGCATTACTGCGGCGCGACTCAGCTGGCGCAGTTCAGCGTGGCCTCGACCGCGGCACGGCACTCGGAAAACCTCGTGACTCACTCCGTCGCGTCGCTGCGGCCGGCGCTGGCTCACCTGTCGGGTGAAGGAGGTCGGGCCGCTCCCAGGGAGATCACGGTCCGGCTGGTCTGCTGGCTGATCTGGTCGCTCGGGTTCTTCGCGGCGGGGCTCTTCGCCCTGTCGGACCAGTTTCTGACGGCCTGGCTCGGATCGCAGCGTCCCTCCGCGTCTCCGGTCTACCTGTGGATCCCCCTGTTGTTTCTCGCCTCTGCATGGAACACCTCGCTGAACACCCTGGTCTATTCGCTCGGCGAGATCCGCACCGCCATGCGCATCGACCTGATCTCGGCCGTGATCCTCGTGCCCGCCGTGATCGCCGGGGGGATGGTGTGGGCGCTGCCGGGAATCCTCGCAGCGCTCTTCAGCGTGGGAATCCTCGTCAATGCCTGGGCCCTGACAGCCTCGCTCGCGTCCCGCGTGGGGATGACCCGGGACTCCCTCGGAATTCTCGCGCACGCCTCCGTCACGGCAGCCGCGGCCGGCATCGCGCTGTGGTTCGCCTGCCATGGCACCCGCTCGGGTTCCTGGCTGACTTTCGCATTGAATGCGGCGGCGGGGACGGCCGTCTATGCGCTCGCCCTGAGCCTCTGCAGCGCCCGGTTCAGGGCCGATCTGCGTTCACTGGCGGCGCGCGCACGGTCCCGATCCCGGAGGCGCGCATGAGCCTCGTATCCTGCACTCACGCGCTGATCCTGCTGTCGATCGTCCTGCTTTCGGACTACTTCGTCGTCATTCCCAGGCTGCGCGTCACGACCTTAGCGCTGCTGATCGGCCTCTCCACCGCTCTGCTCCTTTACCGCAGGCGCCGCCCCGGTCCCCGCAAGCCGTCGGCTCCGGGGCAGTCCAGCACCCGCACACTGCTGATCGGAGTCGCCGTCCTCGCCGGCTACACGTTCTGCATCGATGTCCTGCGTGCAGAGTCCCTGTTCGGGCCTGTCGTGGCCCTGGTCTCAACGATCGCTGTCGTGTCCATGCTTCCCCTCTTCGAGCGGGACTCCGGACTGAACACCCTGCGATGGTTCCGAATCACGATGGCCGTCTCCCTCGCGTTCGCGCTGCTTCAGGCAGCAGGGGTCGCGATCACGCTGCCCGCGCTCCTGCCCCTGGTCGGTCCGATCACCGCAGACCCTCCAATCAACTCTCTCTCAGCACACAGTCGAGCCAGCGGAGCGACCACGAACACGGTGAAGTTCGGGCTGGAGGTGTCCGCGCTGCTCGCGATTTCGTTTTTTGCATATGTGGAGAAGTCCTCGCTTGCCCGCATCATCTGGATCACGGCCTGCTTCACGACGTTGCTAGCCACTCAGCTCAGAGCGGCGATTTTCGCCACCCCGATCTGCCTTGGCCTTGCCCAGCTGTGGCTGGCTCCGGCCGCGCGGAGGGGATGGGGTCGGACCATTCCGCTCTTCCTCGCGGGACTTCTGCTCGGCGGCCTCTGGCTGGGGTCCTCCACCTCCAGATTCAGCTACCTGCTGAAGGAGGTGGATGCGGGGGACACCCATCGTTTCACCGTCAATCTGAATCTCGCGGAGGCCGTGCTCGAGACCTCCCCGTGGATCGGGATTCCCCCGAAGGACGCCTGGGAGCTCTACCTCCAATACGGGGATCAGAAGATCTACCGATTCGACCCGAACGCAGAGACGCCGACGCACCACAACCAGGTCGGGTACTACCTCCGGAACTACGGCCTCATCGGCGTTGCGCTCCTTCTGCTGGTCTACATCCTCGCCTTCCGAAAAGCGCTTGCGGCGGCCGCCCCCTGGACCCGCTGCACAATCGTCGCGATTCTCCTGATCGACCTGATCTCCTCCTTCGCTCACAACAACAAGCTTCTGGCGAGTCCCCTGCTCTGGATCCTCCTGGCGTGCGCGCGGGAGGTGCCGGCCGGTCAGTCTCGGGTGCTCCCATGAGTCCCGCGCACCACGCCGGCCGCATCCTAATCGCCGGCAACTGGCACTGGGAGATCTATGAAGAGGCTCTGGCGAGGGGCTTCGCCGCGGCCGGATTGGAGGTGGTTCGATTCAGCACCGATCCGGCCGAACCACCCGGCCGGATGATGTCGCAGGTCGGCCGGCTGAGACTGGCGTCCTGCCTGAAGGAGGTGAATCGGCGCTTCCTCGACGCGATGCTGACCACCCGGCCCGATCTGGCGCTCCTGATCCGGTGTGACGGGATCATGCCCGAGACGCTCATTTCCCTCCGCTCTCGACTTCCCCAAACGACGCTGGCCGTCTACCACAACGACAATCCCTTTCTCGGCGGCATCCGCCGCTTCTCCACGCGGCATTTCCTCGGCGGACTTCGACATGTGCACCATGTGTTCGTCTACCGTCCCGGGGACGTGGACGCCGCCAGGCGTCACGGTGCGCGAAGCGTGAGCGTGCTGCTCCCATCGTACTTGCGCGATGTCCATCGACCGACCCCGGGTGGCGAAGCGCGGGATGTCCTCTTCCTGGGACACTTCGAGAACGACGGCCGGGGGGATCTCATTGACCTGCTGCACGGTCAGGGCGTCGACGTCCGAGTCTCCGGGCCCGGCTGGGAGCGGTGGGCGGCGCGACGCCCCTGGCATGGGACGGAAGGACTGGCGCCGCGGTACGGAAAGGACTACGCGGCTGCCATCAGCGCCGCTAGGATCTCCCTCGTTTTCCTCTCCCATCGCAATCGGGATGTTTACACCCGCCGCTGTTTCGAGATTCCCGCCTGCGCTTCCCTGATGCTGGCGCCGCACTCCCCCGAACTGTCCCGGCTCTTCGAGGACAGGATCGAGGCGGTCTACTGGCGCAATCCCGACGAGCTTGTGACCTGCGCGGTCAGCCTGCTTCGGGACGAACCCTGGCGACGATCCGTCGCGGAGGCGGGTCACCGCCGCGTGCTCGCTGGACGGCATGACGAGTACGGAAGAGCCGCGCAGGTGCTGTCGACGTTCGAGGCTGTTCGCCAGGAGGCGGTCAGGTGACCTGGCCATCCATCCTTGTCCACCTGATCGGCTCGCCCCCCGTGACGCGCCTGCTCCGCGGCTGCGCAGAGGCGGAAACAGGCCGGACCGGGGCCGCGGGACCGAATCCCATCGGTGGACGCCGATGAGCCTCCCGGAATCCGTGCAGGTCCTGCCCACGAACCTGTCTGTGCTGCTCAACGGGCTTTTTGCCCTTCTGCACTCGGGCCGCATCGACTATGCCGTCATGCGAAACTATGACGGCCTCCCCGACAGCGTCGGGAGCAGCGACCTGGATATCCTCGTCGAACCTTCCCAGTCCGATGACGCGATTCGGCTGATCCGCCAGGCGATCCGTGAGGCAGGGGGGGTCCCCATCGGGATCAGCCGTACCGCTGCGCTCGTCAAGATCTGTGCCTTCGGAAGGGTGAGCCCGGGCGGCGGCCGCTGGTGGGGACTGCGCATCGATGTGAATCTTCAGTTGACCTACTGTGGCGTCGGCCTCGATGTGCGCGACATTCTCACTCGATTCGCGAGGACCTGCCGCGAGATCCGGGTGCTTCATCCGGGTGCCGCGGCACTTCTCGCATTGGTCAAGGAACTGGTCCATAACCGGCGGATCGAGCTGGAGGACCTGGAGGCGTGCCGCCGGCACGCGCGGAACAGCTGGAGCGAGTTCTCCTGCATCACGGCACCGCTGGGAAGATCTGCCGCGCGGGCCATGGCTCGGCTTGTCCTCGAGGATGACTCGGCTCCGGTTTCAGATCCGGAGGCACGTCGCATTCGCAGCCTGATCTCCAGGTCCGCGCTGCTCCGGTGCCCTCATCGGGTGGTGGCCGCACAGATCCGGGGAACGCTCTCGAAGGTCCGGCGCATCCTGACGCCGTCCGGGAAATTGGTCGCGGTGCTGGGCGTGGACGGCTCGGGAAAGTCATCGCTGCTGGAGGCGCTCCGTCAACCGCTCGAGGACGCCACCCATCGCCGTCTGGAGATCCGGCATCTGCGGCCGGGCCTGCTCCCCCCTCTCGGGAGGCTGCGGGGCCGCTCCGAGTCGGCCGGCACAACCCCGCCGCACGCTTTGCCCCCGAGCGGGACGCTTCTCTCGCTCGTTCGTCTGGCCTGGCTCCTCGCGGATTACATTCTGGGCTACTGGATTCGGGTTCGCCCGTCGCTTGCGCGCCAGCCGAACGTGGTGCTGTTCGACCGGTACGCCTGCGACCTGCGGATCGATCCCGGCCGATTCCGGATTCGCCTTCCCGCGTTCGTTCTGCGCATGGCCGTCAGGGTGGTCCCGCGTCCGGATCTGGTGGTCTGCCTGGTCGCCTCGCCGGACGTCGTGCTGGCACGGAAAACGGAACTCGGTGCGGAGGAAATCCTGCGGCAGACGGCGGCGCTTCGAAGCCTCGTCGCGGACACGCGTGAGGCGGTGATCGTCGACGCGGATCCCCCACTCGGGGAGGTTCGGGACTCGGTCCTGACGGTGCTTCAGAACCTCTGCCGCAGACGCTCTGAGGGAAGCTGAGGTGGCTCCCCGGGATCTCGACCATGAGTTCAGCTGGCGCTGGCTCCTGCCGGACGCAAGCCGCGTTCACGTCGCCGGATTCACTCCGGACGAGCAGGCCTGGTGGGCCCGGGAGCTGTCGCCGGCCGCGGTCGTTGCGGACCCTGCGGGGGCGGAATTGCTCCTGATCCGGTCCGACGGTCTCTCGTTCGAGGAAGGGCGACTCGCCGGTGCAGCGCACGCCCATACGGTGATGGCGACCTGCACACGGAGCACGGCTCCTGCCTGGAGGCGCGCTCTCCTGAGGCGGTTCGCCACGATTTCGGAGTACGCAGTCCTCCCGCCGGGCAATCCGCGTCTGCTCCTGCATCTCGACGGCGGCCACCAGGTCTCTCGGGGGATGCAGCTTCATCGCCCCGGCCGCCTTTTCCGCCGATGGGCCTTTGGCGGAGCCTGCTGGCTGGCCCGGTGTGGGTTCCGATGGCCGCTGAGAGCCCGGACGCTCCTGATCGCGAAGGCCGATCCCGACAAGGGGCCGCGAGACCTGGCGGGTGCGCCCTCGGTCGCCGCCGGCGGTCACTCCATGCCCTGCGCAGTCTACCTGGGAAGCCCGGGGCCCGATCGCAAGACGACCGTGTTGCCGCCGGCGGTCGGGGAGCCTTCGTGGATCCTGAAGAGCGCGCAGTCCCCCGGCGCGCGCGCGTCGCTCCGAGCCGAGAATCGCGTCCTGGGTTTCCTCGGCGGTACCGTTCTGAAGGATCAGGTCCCCCGCGTTCTGAAATTCACGGACGACGACCGCTCCACGAACCTCTTTCTTGAGCATCGGCCCCTTCGCGCTGGGCGTCCCCGGTCAGACGATCCGGGGCTGGTCGCGTTCCTCCGGGACATGTCGGGGATCCACGCAACGGCGACCCCCTGGCGGGACGCGGCGGAGCTTCCGGGAGTGAAGCCGGAGCAAGAGTCCGAGGGCTCCGATCCATTCGCGGGCATCCGGGACAGGGTCCGGATCCGCCTCAACGCCGGGATCCCCGTCCGGCGACACCTCGCGCACGGCGATTTCACTTTCTGGAACTGCGCGCAGACTTCGCGTGGGTTCTTCGTCTTCGACTGGGAGACCGGCGCGGCCGACGAGCTCGCAGGCGCCGATGCATTCCAGTACGAGATCGGCCCGGCGCTGGCCGGCGCCGAACGCGCGTCCGCGCCGGCCCTGCTGCGCCGCGCCCTCGGCCTCGCCGGCCGGGTGATCGCCGCCAGTGAGGATGCCGGGGACTCCGTCCGCCTGCATTTCGCCCTCTGGGCCCTCCCACGACTTCGACGCCACCCGCTGTACGGGGAACTCCTTTCGGCGCTGGAGGCCGACTGGAAATGACCCGCCTCAAAGTTCTGGTCTCGGCCTATGCGTGCAGCCCGGAGAGGGGGTCAGAGCCCGCCGTCGGATGGGGGTTCGTTTCCGCTCTCCGTAAATTCCATGACCTCTGGGTGATTGTCGAGGAGGAGAAGTTCAGGAGTGACATCGAGCGGCACCTGAGCGGGAACCCGGAGGCCGGCATCGGCGTGAAGTTCTTCTTCCTCCGTAAGACGCGCAACCGGACGTTGCGCCGGATCTGGCCTCCTTCGTATTACTGGTACCTTCGCGCCTGGCACAGGGAGGCATTCGCACTCGCGGCGCGGCTGCACGCTGAAGTCGGGTTCGACCTCGCGCACCAGCTGACGATGGTGGGGTTCCGGGAGCCAGGGGACCTCTGGAAGCTCGGGATTCCGTTCGTCTGGGGACCTGTGGGAGGAATGGGTGGGTTTCCGTGGCGATTCCTCGGCGTCGAGGGACTCCGGTCGGCGGCCTACTACACCGCCTACAACCTGATCAACGCGGTGCACACCCGTTTCCTGCGGCGGCCCCGGAAAGCAGCCCTTGCCGCCGGAACGGGACTGATCGCGGCGACGCCTGAGAACCAGGCGGGGGCCATGCAGCACTGGGGATGCGCGAGTACGCTCCTCCCGGAAGTCGGACTGCCGGCAGGTTCCGCCCCTTCACGACGGGCGAGGCACCCCGGTGAACCGCTCCGGATCGTCTGGTGCGGACGTCATGTTGACCTGAAGGCGCTCAGTCTGGGGCTGCGGGCGCTGGCCGGAGTTCCCGGGAACATCCCGTGGCATCTCGACATCCTCGGCACAGGTCCTCGCACCCGGCCCTGGACGAAACTGGCATCGTCCCTCGGCATTTCGGACCGTTGCCGCTTCCTGGGATGGCTCCCCCGCGACCGCGTCCTCGGCACGATGGCGGAAGCGCATCTGATGCTGATCACCAGCCTGCGCGATCTCACATCCACGGTCACGGTGGAGGCCCTGGCAGCGGGACTCCCCGTCGTCTGCCCGGATCACTGCGGATTCAGCGCGGCAGTCACGGATGCGTGCGGGATACGGGTTCCGATCCGTACCCCTCGTCAGTTCGTCGCCGCACTCCGCGACGCGCTGACTTCGCTCGCCCTCGACGAACCCCGCCGTGCAGCCCTCGCTCGCGGAGCGCTGGAGCAGGCCGCGGCTTTCTCCTGGGATGCAAAGGCTGCCGGCATTGACGCGATCTATCGACGGAGGATCCGTGTTGCGGTGGCGCCGGCCGGGCAGGGAGAACCGGGGGCCTGCCCGTGAGAGTCCTCCTGGTCCACAACCACTACGGCGCCGCCGCCCCCTCGGGCGAGAACAACGCCGTCCTCGCCGAACGAGACCTCCTCACCTCCCGCGGGCACGAGGTCGAGACCTTCTTTCGCTTCTCGGATGACATCCGCACCCGGGGAATTCTCGGAACGCTCCGCGGCGCATTCTCCACCCCGTGGAATCCCCGCGCGGCTGCCGCCCTTCTCCGACAGGTGGATGCCTGCAGTCCCGACATCGTGCATGTGCACAACACGTTTCCGCTGATCTCCCCCTCCATCTTCCCTGCACTTGTCCGCCGGGTTCCGACTGTCCTCACCCTCCACAACTACAGGCTGTTCTGTCCCGCCGCCATCCCGATGCGAAACGGACACCCGTGTACGGACTGCCTCGACAGGAGATCGGTGTGGCCAGCCCTGCGGCACGGGTGCTACCGGGGAAGCCGTCTGGCGACGCTGCCGCTCGCTCTGGGAGTCGCCCTCCATCGGGGGCTGGGGACCTGGACACGGCAGGTGGACGGCTTCGTAGCCCTGTCGCAATTCCAGGCCGACGTCATGATCCGCACGGGCCTGCCCCCGGGGAAAGTCCACGTGAAGCCCAACTACTTCCCGGGCAACCCGGTCACGGTGCCCTGGGCCGGGCGGACCGACACCGTCGTTTTCGCGGGTCGGTTGACATCAGAAAAGGGCGTCCGGACGCTCGTATGTGCGTGGCGCCAGTGGGGACCGGGGGCGCCGGAACTGCGGATTCTCGGCGATGGCCCCCTCCGTTCGGAACTGCAGAAACTGGCCGAAGGCTCCCGCATCCGATTCCTGGGTCAGGTCGCTGCCGGCGAAGCCCGTCAGGAGATCTCCCGCGCCCGATTGCTTGTCCTGCCGTCGGAGTGCTTCGAGGGCTTCCCGATGGTTGTGGCGGAAGCGCTCGCCATGGGGACCCCGGTGGCCGCCTCCGGGATCGGTCCGCTCCCCTTCATCGTCCGGCATGGCGAGAGCGGAATCAGTTTCCCGGCAGGAGATCCGGGAGCGCTCCAGCGGGCGGTGCGTGCGGCCTGGGAGCATCCCGGGGAGCTCGAGCGGCTTGGAACCGGGGCGAGACGGGCCTTCGAGCAGTCGTACACCGAGGATGCGAATGCGCGAATGCTCCTCGACATCTACGGTCGGGTCATCGAGGACCGGCGCCGCTCAAGGAGGGCGCCTCCGCCGTCCCGCGAACGGATCCTCGACTTCCATGTCGAGACTCGCGGGACACTCGCATGTGTCGGCGAGATGGCCGACTGGGTTGCCTCAGGGCGCGGGCTCCGGTGGCTTGCCTGTCTCAACCCTCACTCCTGCGCAGTTTCGTTCCGGGATCCCGAATTCGGCCGCGCGCTCCGGGGCGCCGACTGGGTCGTCCCGGATGGCGTCGGAATCCTCCTCGCCTCGCGCATCCTCGGAGGGTCCATCCGCGAGCGCGTGACGGGATCGGATATCTTCCTCCACCTGAGCCGCAGACTGAACCGCGTGGGGGGGAAGAGCGTCTTCTTCCTGGGTGCCACCGAGTCGACGCTGGAGGAGATCCGGCGACGGATGGCGCGGGAATTCCCGAACCTCCGGGTCGCCGGAACCTACTCGCCGGGATTCACACCCGAGTTCACCGACGCGGAAGTCAGGGCCATGGTCCACGCCGTCAATGCTGCCCGACCCGACGTCCTCTGGGTCGGGATGACCGCCCCGAAACAGGAAAAGTGGATCTTCCGCCACGGCAGCAGGCTGAATGTCAAGGTCGCCTGCGCGATCGGCGCCGTCTTCGATTTCTACACCGAAAAAGTTCCCCGATCACACCCTGCCTTCCAGAGATTCGGTCTCGAGTGGCTGCCACGCCTGCTGCGACAGCCAGGACGGCTCTGGAGGCGGACCTTTGTCTCTGCTCCGGCTTTCCTTTGGCGCGTCGTACGGTCGCGGGTCGCGGGGCCGACCGGGCATCGGTCGTGAGGTGGAACGGTCACAGCCGGTCATGGCCGCAATCCACGCCCCCATCCCCCCGCCCAACAGCGGCGTCGACCCTGTTCTTCGTGCAGGCTGGATCCGGTGCGGCGTTGCCGCGACAGTCCCGCCGGCTGTCCACCAGGCTTCCCCGGTGTGACCGCGGAATCATCCGATCGTGCACGGAGCGCCGGCACGGCCGGGGGTCACCTCGCGTCACCGCATTGTGCGGCTGAAAGAGCCCCACCGGACGAACCGCCTCCATGACTGACCATCGAACGCAGGTCCGCCGCGAATTGCTTCATGACTGTTTCATTGTCCATGCTGAGGACGCGCCTCCGCGCAGCGGCTCCCATACCTCCCAGGTCTGTCCCCGGATCCAGCGCCGTCGCAATGGCATCCCGCAGGGCGGACCCATCGGCCGGGTCGACGATCCAGCCGGTCCTGCCCGGTTCCACGAGCTCGCGCCCGCCACAGTACGGCGTCGTGATCACGGGGCATCCGGAGGCCATGGCCTCCAGCACGCTCAGGCTGAAGAGGTCCACCATCGTGGGCAACACGAACAGATCAGCCTGACTGAGGGCCTTGATGATCCCCTCGTAGGGCACATGCCCCCGCAATTCGACATTTGACAGCTTCCTCCGTGCGCAGATCTCCTCCGCTTCCGGACCAAGGGGGCCGCCGCCGCAAACGACAAGGCGCGCCCCCCTGGTGTCGCAGGAGGTCCATGCATTCAGCAGTTGCAGTATTCCTTTCCCGCTGACCAACCTGCCGACAAAAACGACCGTTCGAATCGCCCCGGGGACAGGCGACGTGCCCATCGACGGGTCCCGATCCGCCCCGAACGTGGCCATGTCGAGGCTCCAGTGGGTCCGGGTGACCTGTGCGGTTATCCCGATGCTTCGCAGATACTCGATTGCGTCGTCGCTGAATGCGAAACAGCGGTCGGCACATCTGTACGCCAGTGCCCGCAGACGCTTGACGCTCCACCGGATATTGCGGGTTGCATGCGGTGTATCCTCGATGATCGCGGCGATTCGGAACCTCAGCCACCAGCGCACGCTCAGTGCCAGCGCGGATTGCGTTGCATTGCAGACAACCACGATGTCAGGGCGAAGGCCGGCAAGCGCCATGGGCAGCCGCCATCCCACCGAACGCACCCCTTCGATGGAGTAGCCCAGGTCCGCGGCTTTTCGGCTTGCCCTGGTGACAAAGCTGTTCAGGTGACGGATCTCCACGCCCGGTATCGGCTCCGGATGCCATCCCGGCCGGTTGTCGAAGCTGAATCGTTCGAGCAGGAGAGTGACTCGGAGACCCCGCTCCCTCGCGAGGACCCGCAGGCGGCTGGTCCAGTAGGGTGACTGAACCGGCTGCACAAAGCAGACATGAATCGGCTGATCAGGCATGGGATCTCCACCCGGGCGAACTCCCGCCTTCCTTCGGTTCTGCGGCCCTGATCGCACGCCAGCACACCGGGCGCCTGCTGCTCATCGCATTTCTCATCTCACCTCCCCCGCTCCTTCAGCTTCACGGCCTCGGCGTCCCCCGGTTCCTGCGCAAGCCAGGCATCGAGCACACCCAGGGCCTCTGCTCCCCGGCCGGCTGAGAGAAGGGCGCGGGCGAGACCGAGAGTGGCGGCGCGGTGAGCCGGTCTGGAGGACAGCACGGAACGGTAGTCGTCCGCAGCCTGATCGGCGAGCCCTTCGCGAAGGGAGAGTGCGGCGCGGCGCAGGAGAAACTCGGGGTGGGCGGGAGCGGCCGCGAGGGCCGCGGCCCAGGCCGGGTTCACGCCCTGGGTGAGCGAGAGCGCCTTGCCCGCCTCGATCCGCTCGAGGGGGAACCCGGCCACCTCGTCGGCGGTGATCGTCATGTCCTTGGCCGCGATCTCGAGGTAGGCGGTCTCCTCGCGGTTCAGGGCCGCCAGCAGGCGCTGATAGCGCGCCGGAAGTTCCTCGAAGATGTACGTGACCGGCGTCACCACGACGCCGCTGCCGCCGATCGCGCGGATCTGCTGGATCGCGGCGTACAGCTTGTCGGCGGACGACACCAGGTTGATCGCCCACCACCCCCCGGCGCCCTCGCGCGTAATCATCGGCGCGACGGTCGGCCCCTGCAAGCCGCCGAGATCGGTCTGGCTGAAGACGCGAGCGGCGACCGCCTCCGCCGATTCGCCGCGCATGTTGGCGAAGATCATGTACTGGCCGCGCGCGCGCTGGTGCGCCTCGATGAACTCAAGCATCTGGCGCGTCGCCTGGAGCACGTCGGGGCGGTCTTGCAGCGCGGCGCGGTTGCCGATCAGGATCGCCTGCGAAGTCAGGATCGTGCCGTCGCTCAGGGGACGCAGGCGGTTCTCGCGCAGCGTCGTGCCGGTGCTGGTGATGTCCGCGATGAAGTCAGCATAGCCGACGGTCGGCGCCGATTCGAGCGCACCGTCCGCGCTGACCACGCGCACCGACTCCGCGCCCGCTTCGCTCAGGAAGCGCCCGACCAGCAGCGGATACTTGGTCGCGACGCGCAGCCGCTCGTTCGCGGCGCGCCGCGCCAGATCGGCGGCGGTCTGCACCTCGGCCCAGTCGTCGGGCA
>JABWAY010000044.1 GCA_013360825.1 Candidatus Brocadiia bacterium
CGGGGATGGCGTCCGCCGGGACCGGCACCGTCGTCGCGACGCCCGTCGCCGCCGACGCCGCGTTCGCCTCCAACCTCGCCATCCTGCGCAGCCACGTCCCCCGCACCGCCGCGACGCTGATCGCCGACTGGAGTCCGGACGCGATCCTCCCCTACCTGCGCGCGATGAAGCCGTACGAGGCGGCGGACATCCTCGGCGCGCTCCTCGCACTCGGCCGACGGGGCGAGACCGATTACGCCCGGAAGGCGCGCGAACTCCAGGAGGCCCTGGGCCGGTAGGCCCGCCCCCCCCCATGCGCCGCCTCCCCCCCGCCCCCGCCGGCCGCCGCGCGAACGGACTTCCCCGTTCTCGTCACAGGACTTCGGCACAAACCGCCCCTGCCCTTGAACAATTCTTCCGGACGAGTCGTGCCGCCGCCCCCGCCTCCGCGCCGGGGCGACGGCATCATTCGTCACATGAGCGAAAGGAGGTGATAACCCCATGCATGTGATTTCAGTTCTGCCCCAGGGCGCAGCGCAGGCCCCTCTTCCGCCGGCCGAAAGGCCTCCGGAAGCGGACTTCGCGTCGCTCCTCGGGGGTCTGTTCGCGATGGTCCAGGCCGGCCCGTTGCCTGGTCCCGCGCGGGACGTGAACTCCCCGGACCGGTCTTCCGGAGACGCGACGGCTCCTGCGGCGCCTGACGCCGCCGGACGCGGGAACGTTCTCGAGAAGGGCGACCAGGGGAGGCCGGAGTCGTCGGAGGCGCCGGCCGCCGGGGACAGGACGCTTCGCAGCGCTCCTGAATCTGCGGCCGACCGCGGTCCGGCAGTTCCGGCGGAACCGGCTGTGACGCAGCGCGTCAATGCCGCTCCTTCCGGCCCGTCCGTCCCTGTCCCCGCCCCGGCTCCGTCCGCGGCGACGATTCCGGCTCCGGAAGGAGCCGGAACCCCGTCGTCCCCGGCCGGCCCGGCAGCAGGCCAGGCCGCAGGTCCGTCCGTGCCGTCCCCGCAGGCGCCTCTGCCGTTGTCCGTTCCCGTCCCTGACACCGCCGCACCGGCCCAGGCTTCAGGCCCGACCCTCCCGCCCGTCGCGGGGATGGTCGACTCCCTGCCGCCTGCGATCGAGCCCCTTCACGCCGGCCTCGAGCCCGACCTCCAGGCTCCCGCGCCGTTCCGGGCCTCGGCTCATCCCGCCCTCGCGGCCGCCCTTCAGCCCGCCACGACCGCCTCCGGTCCGACGGAGGCCGTGACCGGACAGAACGGCGTTTCCACCGGCCCGATCCCGTCCGCGGCCCAGCCGGCCGCAGCCACGGCAACGCTTCGCTCCTCGAAGCTCGCCGCGGTACTCCAGCCGGCTTCCGTCGAAAGGATCGCCGCCGTCGTCCGTGCCCAGGCCCTCCAGGGGGGCGGCCGGGTGAAGCTTCTGCTTCATCCGCCTCACCTCGGAGCCCTCAAGGTCGAAGTCACCGTCCGCGACGGACTGGTCCTCGCCCGGCTGGAGGTCGAGTCCCCGCAGGCACGACACGCCCTTGAGGCCCGTGTTTCGGAGCTGAGGGATGCTCTCGAAGCGCAGGGGCTGTCCCTGGGAGGCATGGAGGTCTCGGTGGGAGGTGGCCAGGAAGCCGAGGACGGGTCCGCATGGACGTCGCCGGAATCACACCAGGCGTTCCCGGAGGTCGAGTCCGCCCCTGCGGACGCACCGCCGGAACCCCGGAAGCTCCGGCTTCTGGATCTCACCGTTTAAGGAGTCCGCCATGTTCGTGAATCCGACGGGTTCGACCGGAACGTTGCTCGATGCGACGTCGGCGTCGGCACGCGCTCAGGTAACCCGCGACGACTTCATGAAGCTGCTCATCACGGAGCTGAAAAGCCAGGACCCGTTCGAGCCCATGAAGAACGATGAATTCCTGAATCAGGTGGTGTCGCTCAACCAGATGGAGAGCTTCGCCTCGCTGACCGACGGAATCCGCGGGCTTCAGCTCAGCGGGGACATGGCCGCCGCTTCCGCGCTTCTCGGCAAGGCCGTCATCGGGCTGACCGATGCGGGCCTCGAGGGGGGCGGCGTGGTGTCCCGTGTCCTCGTGGAAGGCGGGAAGGTCAAGCTGGTGATCGGCGACCAGACGATGCCGCTCGGAAACGTGGTGCAGGTGTTCCTGCCTGCCCCGCCCCCTGCGGAGACCGAAGCATGACGATCGATCCTCTTCGGAACGTCCCGGCACCCGGCGGCCCGCTGTCCGCACCTCGTCCCCTCGCGGGGGCGCAGGCCGGGACGGCGAAGTTTGCCGACGTGCTGAAGGCGAAGCTCGGAGAGGTCCGGTGGAGTGCCCACGCGCAGGAGCGGTTGAAGTCCCGGGGGATTTCGCTCTCGGACCGCGACCGGTCGCTCATCGAGGCGGGGGTGCGGAAGGTGTCGGAGAAGGGGAGCCGGAATTCGCTCCTCCTGCTCCGCGACATCGGGCTGGTCGTCAGCGTGCAGAACAGGACGGTCGTGACGGCGGTCGACCGTGCGGACCTGAAGGAGAGGGTCTTCACGGAGATCGACTCAACCGTGATTCTGGAATAGGGCCGGTCCCGCGGCCCTCCCGCGAGGGGGGACCCGGGAAGCCCTGAAGGAGCTCCGACCGACGGAGGAGCTCCGCATTCGAGGCAGAGACGGACATGGCTCTCATCCGTGCGATGAATGCCGCCATCTCGGGTCTCCGCGTGCAGCAGACGAAAATCGATGCGATCGGGAACAACATCGCGAACGTGAACACGACGGGATACAAGTCCACGTCGGTTGACTTCGGGACGTTGCTCAGCCAGATCGTCGGTTTCGGCTCCGCACCCACGGGGACCCTCGGGGGCGTCGATCCCACGCAGTACGGGCTCGGCGTCCAGGTGAGCGGGACAAAACAGAATTTCGCGACGGGGAATTTTGTCGCGACGGGGGTCGCCAGCGACCTGGCGATCGACGGCGACGGGTTCTTCATCGTGACCGACGGCACCGGGCGGGAACTCTACACGCGGGACGGCACGTTCGGGCTCAACCCGGGCGGCCTCCTGATCGACCCCTCCACGGGCTTCCGGGTGCAGGGACTGATGGCGGACCTCTCGACGTTCACCATCACCCCCAGCTCGGCCCTGACCGACATCACGATTCCTCTCGGCTCCCTGACGATCGCGAACGCGACCACGAAGTTCGGGATCGACGGGAATTTCAACGGAGGCGGACCGATCGCCTCCAATGGGAATGTCCTCCAGTCCTCAGTGCCGCTCTTTGACATCGCAGGAGCCACACCCGCCAGCCTGGCGACGCTTCTCACCGATCTCGGACGTCTCGAGACCGGCGGGCCGCTGGATTTCGGGCTCTCGACCGGGGACGTGCTGGAATTCCAGGCGGAGAAAGGGGGCCGGTCGCTCGGGGTCCGGAAATTTGAGATCAGCGCCGGTCCGCCGACGGCCGGGATCGACGACACGGGGACGACGCTGCGCGACCTCCTGGACTTCATCGAAGGAGCGCTCGGCATCAACACCTCCCTGTCGAGCGGCACGTGGGGCGCGTCGATCGCGACGGGCTCCATCGCGGCGCTGGACACCGTGACGACGACGGGCGCGGCCCTGACCGGAGACTTCGTCACCGCGGGCGTCCGCCCCGGCGACTACATCCGGTTCACAAGCGGTCCGGGCGCAGGCCAGACGGCCCAGATCGACACGATCGCCTTCGCGGCGGGCGTGACCACCCTGACGTTCGTCTCACCGCTGGACGGCGCCGTCCCGCTCCCGCTTCCCGGCGACACGTTCGAGTTCAACGAACGGTCCCGCGTGGCGCTCGGGGTGGCCGCGGCGACCGAGGACGGCACGCTGTCCGACGCCGGCCCGACTCCCGACCTCCGGGTCGACGAGGCCAGCCCCGTCGGCGTCATGCGCATTTCGGCCAACGCCGGGCTCCTCAATGCCATCGACAACATCGTGCTGTCCGCGAACGGAGATCGGCTGCTCCTGTTCAACGAGTCCACCGCCGCAACCGGGGAGACGGCGACGGCGCACGTCACCGTGTTCGACTCCCTCGGCAAGCCCCATGACGTCGTCATGACCTACATGCTCGAGGCCCGGCGCTCCCCCACCACCGGCGACGCGGTCGGAACGCGGCTCCGCTGGTTCGCGGAATCCGCCGACCAGATCCAGTCCGGCACCTTCGGCACCACCGTCGGGACCGGCACGATCGACCTCGACGCGACCGGGAAATTCGTGTCCGAAAACCCCGGCGCCGCCATCGACCTGTCCCTCGACGTCCAGGGAGTCCTCACCGCCCTGGCCGTCGACGTCGATCACGCCGAACTGACCGGGCTGGCCTCCACGAGCAGCTCGATCATCGTCGGCACGAACGACGGCTTCGCCGAAGGCACCCTCAATAACTACAGCGTCGGTGCCGACGGTGTCGTCACCGGGATCTTCTCCAATGGCCAGACCCGCTCCATCGCCCAGGTGATGCTCGCCCGTTTCGGAAACAACCAGGGCCTCCTCCAGGTCGGTTCCAACTACTACGCGACCGGCGCCGACTCCGGCCTCCGCACCATCGTCACCCCCGGGACATTCTCCGCGGGGTCCGTGCGCGGGGGGTTCCTCGAAGAGTCCAATGTCGACATCGCACGGGAGTTCACCGACCTGATCGTCGCCCAGCGGGCGTTCCAGGCGAACACCCGGACCATCAGCGTTGCGAACGAACTGCTTCAGGATCTGGTCAACTTGATCTAATGTCCGACGGAAGGGCCGCCCCCGGGCGGCCCTTCTCCCCGGCCTGCCGCACGCCGCGGCGGGCCGGGGAGAAGGGCGCGGGACGGAACGGGAGGCAGGGCGGACGGTCCGCCCTGTCCCGGGCCGCCGGCCCCTCGCGTTCCCCCCGACCGGAAGCCGATGATCAAGGTATCCCGCCTGAACGGGAAAGAGTTCGTGGTCAACGCGGATCTCATCCAGTCGATGGAGTCCACCCCCGACACCGTCATCACGCTGACGACGCGGGAGAAAGTCGTCGTGCGCGAGTCGATCGACGAGATCGTGAAGCGCGTCGTGGAGTACCACCGGTCCGTCCGCGGGCCGGTCGTGTCCTGAGGCAGGGCTGGCGTGAGCTGCGGAAGCCGCGAGTGAGGAACCCATGCTCGACCTGACGACCGTGATCGGCCTGGCGATCGGTGTGGCTGCGATCGTCCTGGGCGTGGTGGATGCCGGGGGCCAGGGGCAGCTTTTCTTCAACCTGGGCGCGCTGGGAATCACCATCGGCGGCGCCGGCGGCGCGACGGTGACGCAGTTTCCGTGGAAGGACCTGGGGGAGTTTCCCCGCGTGCTGGGCAAGCTGATCTGGTACCGCCCGGCGGACTTCGCCGGGATCGTCCGCGATTTCACGCGCTACGCCGAGGTCGCCCGGAAGGACGGGATCCTGGCGCTGGAGGGGGTGGCCGAGGAGATCCGGGACCCGTTCGTCGTCCGCGGGCTGCAGCTCGCGATCGACGGGACCGACCCCGACATGATCGAGAAGATGATGACCACGGAGCTCGAGGCCGTCGCCGCCCGGCATGAGCTCGGACGCAAGTTCTTCGAGACGCTGGCTCTGTTTTTCCCGGCCTTCGGGCTGGTCGGCACGCTGACGGGGATGATCACGATGCTCGCGAACCTCAGCGACCCGGCGAAGGTCGGTCCCGGCATGTCGCAGGCGCTCTGCGCGACCCTGTACGGGACGGCCGGGTGCTACATGTTCGCCAATCCGTTCGCGAAGAAGCTGGAGATCCGCTCGCGCGACGAACTGCTGGCGCGCGAGATGGTGATCCGCGGCATTCTCGCCATCCAGTCCGGGGACAACCCGCGAATCGTCGAGCAGAAGCTCAAGATCTACCTCCCCGCGGCGCTCCGGGCGGACATGGAGCGCGCCGCCGCATGATCCGCCCCCGGCGCCCGTTCAAGGGCGGCGACGACGCCGCACCCCTCTGGATCATCTCCTTCTCGGATCTCCAGGCGCAGATCGTCGTCTTCTTCGCGCTCCTGCTCTCGTTTTCGACGCTCGATCCGCTGCGCGTCTCCCAGATCGGAGCCTCCTTCACCGGCTCCTCCGGACGGGAAAACCCGCCGCCGCGCGACGATTTCATCGTCTGGTGGGTCATGACCCACCAGGTCGCGACCCCGGCGGGCAAACCCGTCGCGGAACCCTGGGGCCCCGAAGGCCGCGAATTCCTGGTCTGGCGCACCCGGGACGGCCTCCGCATCTCCCTCGAACGGTCGGTCTCCTTCGACCCCGGGTCCGCCGCCATCCAGGCCGACCAGGTGGACGCCATCCGCGCCTTCCAGCGCTTCATGCGCGGATCCCTCAACAAGCTCGACATCCGCGGATTCACCGGCCCCGACGAAGAACCCGCCGTCGGAACCCACTGGTCCCTCTCCGCCGCACGCGCCCAGGCCGTCGCGGACCTGCTCATGAGCGATTCCGGCGAACCCGGCATCGACCCCGCACGCATCCGCGTGACCGGAATGGGCCGGAACGACCCCGTCGTGGACATCCTGGAGGTCCGGGACCCCTTCCAGTGGCAGCGGAACCGGCGCGTGGAGATCATCGTTCTCGAAGAGAAAGCGCAGGTGAAATAGGCATGGCCGCGCGCAACCCCGTGCCGGACCGGTCGGCCGTCCCCCCCTCGCCCCCGGCGGCGTCCCCCGGCGTCCTCACTGCCGGGAACATCGCCGTGTTCGCCCTCCTGCTGGCGGCCGAGGCGGCGGTGCTGACGGTCATGCTCCGCCGCGTCCGGGCGCCGGAGGAGACGGTCTCCGGCGGGAGCCTGTCCCGGTCCGAGTATCACGACCTGCCCGCCGTCACCGTCGCCGTCCGACCGGCACGCCCGGACATCCAGGTCTCCCTGACCCTCCGCGTCGAGGCCTCGCTTCTCCTCGAAGGCGATCCGGCGGACCGCGCGCGGGCACGGGACCTCGTGAGAAACGAGGACGCGAAGGTCCGGGACGAGATCGGCCGCGTCGTCGGCTCGCTGAACGCGGACCAGGCGCTGGACCCCGGCAACCGGGCGAGGCTGAAGGACCGGCTGCGGTCGGCGCTGAACCAGTCGGTCTTCCGCCAGGAGATCGTCCGCGAGGTCGTGTTCCGCTACTACGGGCCCTGAACCCTGGGCTGTCCGGATAACTTCCGCGGACCCCGCAAGCCGGGCCGCCCCTCCTGCCGATACAATCGTCGGATATGGCTGAGCCCCCCAAGCCCACGGAAGCCGACGTCGAGCGCCTCCTCAAGCAGATCACCGGCGAGGGAAGCGCCGCGACCGGCCCGCGCCCTGCCGCGTTCGAGTCGGTGACGCCGTCCGCGGGGCCGGCGGGGTCGCTCCCGCAGGACATGCTCCTCGACGTGCCGCTGAACGTCCGGATCGAGCTCGGCCGGACGAAGATGCGCCTGGAGGATCTTCTCGGCGTCGGCCGGGGGACGGTCATCACGCTCGACCAGCTCGCGGGCGAGCCGCTCGACATCTATGTCAACGACCGCCTGGTCGCGCGCGGCGAGGTCCTGGTCCTGCACGACAATTTCTGCGTCCGGGTGACGGAAATCATCGGGCAGCCGCCGCGCAAGTAGAGCGATTCCGCCCGGAGCGCCCGATCAGGGGCAAGTTCCCCCGCCTCTCCGTCCGATAAAGCAGCAGTCCCTTGGAGAGGGGAACCCGTGCGTGTCTTCCTCGCGCTCTGCGTGCTCGCATCGGTCGCTGTCGCGGCCGAGGCCCCCGCGGAACGCCACGCGTTCGAGAAGGACCTGGTGTTCGCTGAGAGCGAAGGCGCCCCCGCCGACGCCGCGCCGGTGTCCGCCTGGGGAGCGTTCGGCAGCTTCGTAGGCTACACGCTCGTCATCATCCTGCTCCTCTGCGGCCTCGTCTACGCCGCCCGCCGGTTCGTCCCGGGCGCCCGCTCCCCCGCCTCGACCCGCGCCATCGAGCTTCTCGGCCGCCGGATCCTGACGCCGGGAGCCAGCCTGTTCCTCGTCCAGGTCGGCCGCCGTGTCCTGCGCGTCGGCGTCTCCCGGGACGGGATGTCCTACCTCGGCGAAGTCGCCGACCCCGACGAGGTCGCCGTCATCCGCGGCCAGTGCCTCGGGGAAAGCGAGGAGAACGCGTTCCGGGAGGCGCTGAAATCGAAGGCGCCCGCGGAGAGGCCGGCGGCGGAGCCTGCCGAACCGCTCCCCCCCGCGCCCCTGGACGGCGAACTGGAACGGATCCGGAAAGTTGTCGAAGGCTGGAGGGTGAGCGCATGAAACGGCTGCTGAAGGTTCTGCTGCCCGCGTGCCTGGTCGCCGGTGTCGTCCTCGCGGCGGCCGGCACGGCCCGTGCCGAGGGGGTGATCCCGGTGATCCCGGGGGTGGAGCGCACGGACGACCCGGACAAGGTCGTGACCACGCTGGAAATCCTGCTCCTGCTCACCGTCCTCGCGATCGCGCCCTCGATCCTCGTCCTGACGACCGCCTTCACGCGCATCGTGATCGTCCTGTCCTTCGTGCGCCGCAGCCTCGGGACCCAGGACCTCCCCCCCAACAGCATCCTGATCGGGCTCTCGCTCCTCCTCACCTTCATGGTCATGGCGCCGACCTTCCGCCGGATCAAGACCCATGCCGTCGTCCCCTACATGGACAACCGGATCACGCAGAAGGAGGCGATTCAGGAAGCGATCGCGCCGATGCGGAAGTTCATGCTGGACCAGACGCGCCGGAAGGATATCCGGCTGTTTCTCGACATCACGAAGACCCCGGTCCCGGCGCAGGCCCGGAACGAGGACATCCCGACCGAGGTGCTGGTGCCGGCGTTCGTGATCAGCGAGCTGCGCCGGGCGTTCATCATGGGGTTCGCGATCTTTCTCCCGTTCCTGGTGATCGACCTGGTGGTCAGCACGACGCTCATCTCGATGGGCATGCTCGTGCTCCCTCCGGTGCTCATCTCGATGCCGTTCAAGATCCTGCTGTTCATCCTCGTCGACGGCTGGCATCTCACCGTGGGCAGCCTCGTGAAGAGTTTCTACTGATCCCATGGGACCCGACACCTACCAGCAGGCGATCGACCTCGGCCGCGGCATGATCGTCGTGGCGCTGGTCGTGTCCCTCCCGCTGCTGGGCGTGGGACTCGCCGTGGGACTGCTGATTTCCGTGTTCCAAGCGGCCACGCAGGTGCAGGAACAGACGATCTCGTTCGTGCCGAAGATCGTGGCGACCGCCCTCGCCCTTTTCATTCTCCTCCCCTGGATGATCTCCCGCCTCACCGAGTACACGATCGGACTGTTCCGCGCGATGCCGGGGATGTTCCCGTGAGGAGCGGCGCATGAACCCCGTCGAGATGCCCCTCGCGCAGTTCCACGGGTTCATCCTGGTGTTCTTCCGGATCGCGGCGATGCTCATGGTCGCGCCGTTCTTCTCCCCGAAAAACGCCCCGGCGCAGGTCTCGCTCGGGTTCGCGCTGTTTCTTTCGCTGCTGGTCGCCCCCGGAGCGGTCACGACCCCTCCTGTCCTGGAGGGGCTCGGGGCGTTCGCCGTGGCCGCTGCGCTGGAAACGGCGGTCGGCCTGCTGTTCGGGCTGGTCGCCACGTTCCTGTTCGGCGCCGCGACGCTGGCCGGCGGGCTGATCGACAACGAGCTCGGGCTGGGGCTCGCGAACGTCCTCGACCCCATCTCGAACGAGCAGGTCTCGCTGATCGGGCAGTTCAAGGCCCTCTTCGCGACGCTCCTCTTCGTCCTCCTCGACGGGCACCATTTCCTGATCACCGCCATCTCCTCCTCCTTCTCCACGATCCCCGTCGGCGGCCTGACCTTCACCTCGGAGCTCGGGACCTTCGTCACGGACACCCTGTTCACCGACCTGCTCACGTCCGCGGTCCGTTTTGCCGCCCCGGCGCTCGGCGCGATGTTCCTCGTCACCATCGCGCTGGCGTTCGTCGCCCGGGCCGTCCCCGAGATGAACCTGTTCCTCCACGGGTTCACCGTCCGGATCGGCCTCGGTCTCGCGGTGCTCGCCGTCTCGATTCCGGGGTTCGCGTGGGCCTTCGCCGCGCTCTGGACCCGCGCCCAGGCCAATCTTGAACGCACGCTCCAGCTGATGGGCTGACCCGGTGGCTGACGACGCCTTCGACCCCGAAGACCGGACCGAGCCCGCGACGCCGCGCAGGCGCGAGGAGGCCCGCGAACGCGGGCATGTCGCCCGGTCCGGGGATCTCAATTCCTCCCTCGTCCTGCTCGCCGCCCTCCTCGCGCTCCATATGTTCGGGCGCGCCTGCCTCGACGGGATGGCTCACGCCTCACGCGCTCTGTTCGGCGGACTCCACCAGTTCGACCTGACCCCCGCCAGCGTCACTCCCGCCGCGGGCTCGCTCCTCGTGATCCTCGCCCGGGCGCTCGCCCCGATCCTGGCCGCCGCGTTCGTCGTCGCCCTCGCGGCCAACTGGGCCCAGGTCGGACTGCTCTTCACCGGCACCCCCCTCACGCCGAACCCCGGCCGCCTGAACCCGCTGGAGGGGTTCAAGCGCATGTTCTCGGCGCGCTCCGGCCTCCGCCTCGCCACGAGCCTGCTCAAGCTCTGCGCCCTCGCCGGCGTCCTCGCCTGGACTCTGACCTCCAGCCTCCCCTCCCTCCTCGCCATGCCCGGCCTCACCGTCCCCGCCATCGCCGCAGGCCTCGCCGACCTGTCCTTCCTCCTCGCCCTCCGCGCCGCAATCGCCCTCGTCGCCATCGGCGTCGTCGACTTCGGCGCCCAGCGCTGGCAGTACGAACGGGATCTCCGGATGTCGAAGCACGAGATCAAGGAAGAAGTCGCGCGGATGGAGGGAAACCCGCGGATCCGCGAACGCCGCCGCGCCATCCAGCGCCAGATCGCCACCCAGCGCATGATGGCCGCCGTCCCGACCGCCGCCGTCGTCGTCACCAATCCGACCCACTTCGCCGTCGCCCTGGCCTACGACGGAGACATGACGGCCCCCCGGGTCGTCGCCAAAGGCGCCGATCTGGTCGCGGAACGGATCCGCGAGATCGCCCTCGACAACGGCGTCCCGATCGTCCAGAAACCGCCGCTGGCCCAGGCTCTCTACAAGGGGTGCGAGGTCGGGCAGGAGATCCCGGGGAAGCTGTACGAGGCGGTGGCGGAACTTCTCGCGTACGTGTACAGCCTGAAGCGGGCCTCGTAGGGGCGCCTGATAGACTGGCCGGCGCGCCCTGTCTCCCGCCCGCCGAAAGGACTTTCCCGATGCGGCTCGCCCTGTCCCTGCCCCTCGCCTGCGCCCTGCTCGCCGGCTGCGCCGGCTTCTCGGAGGAGGAGCAGCGGGTCATCGATGCCAGCCTGTCCGCCCCGCACGCCGGCGACTGGGCCCGGATCCCCTGGGAACCCGATTTCGAGACCGCCCGGCAGCGGGCGCTCCGGGAAAACAAGCCGATCCTCGCATTCCTGTACGTGAACCAGGACGGGAAGAAAGGGTCCGGCGAGTGCTGAATCGGGGCCAGACTCACCCGGGCCCGGGTGCTGGCGGATGCGGACGTCCGCGCGCGGATCGCGCTGGACTTCGTCGCCGTGCAGGTCGCGATCACCGACGACGGTTTCCCCGGGTACGCCCCGGCCCTCAGCCTCTTCCGGTGGGGATACGAAAGCCAGTGGTGGGCGAAGTTCGGCTACACGATGACCGTGATCTGCGACCCGGATGGGTCCTACCCCCTCGGCTGGTCCGGGGACGGGCGACGGCAGGTCTTCTGGGAATCGGCGGCCTACCAGCCCGATCGCTTCCTGTCCTTTCTCGAACGCTCCCTGGAGTGCAGGCGAATGCAGCGGTCGATCCTGGAGAGCGGACTTTCCGGGAAGGACAAGGACCGCCTCCTGAAGGCGCTCCTCGCCACAGCGTTCGACGTCCCCGACGCGCACGTCGAGTGGTTCCTGGATCGGGACGGCCGGGAGATCCGCCTGTCCGGCGGGGATCGCTGAGCGGACCGCTCAGGACCGCCCCGGAACTCTGCCGATAAGGATCCGGACGGGACTCCGCTCCCGCCCCCCCATGCCCTCCGCCGCCACCGACGCCGTCAGACGGAACCTGGATCTCCTGTTCGTCGCAGGGATCGTCGGGGTCCTCGTCGCCATCTTCGTGCCGCTGCCGACGGTCCTGGTCGACGGCCTCCTGGTCATCAACATCGCCGCCAGCGTCATGGTCCTCCTGACGTCGATCTATGTGCGCGAACCCCTCCAGTTCAGCGTCTTCCCCGCCGTCCTCCTCATCACCACCGCCTTCCGCCTCGCCCTCAACGTCGCCACCACCCGGCTCGTCCTCTCGAACGCCGCCTCCGAAGGTACCGGCGCGGCGGGAGAAGTCATCGAGACGTTCGCCAACTTCGTCGCCGGCGCCCAGCCCTTCGTCGGCTTCATCATCTTCTGCATCCTCGTGATCATCCAGTTCGTCGTCATCACCAAAGGCGCCAACCGCGTCGCCGAGGTCGCCGCACGCTTCACCCTCGACGCCATGCCCGGCAAACAGATGGCCATCGACGCGGACCTGAACGCGGGGCTCATCAAGGAGGCGGACGCGCGGCGGCGGCGGGAGACGATTTCGCGGGAAGCGGACTTCTACGGGGCGATGGACGGCGCGACCAAGTTCGTCCGCGGGGATGCGATCGCGGGGATCATCATCATCCTGGTGAACCTGATCGGCGGGTTCGTGATCGGCGTCTTCCAGCACGGGATGAGCTTTGCGGCGGCGCTGGACGTCTACGCGCGGCTGACGGTCGGGGACGGGCTGGTCACGCAGGTCCCGGCGCTGGTGGTGTCGATCGCCGCGGGCCTGATCGTCACGCGGGTGACGGCGGTGTCGAACCTGGGCAGCGACGTGCTGACGCAGGTGTTCAGCATCCCCCGGGCGCTGTACGTCGCGGCCGCATTCGTCGCGGGGCTGACCCTGGTCGGGTTTCCCTGGTACGCCATGCTTCCGGTCGCCGCGGTGCTCGCGTTCGTCGCCCGCGAAATCGGCGCCCAGCGCGTCGAGGATGCGGACAAGGCGCAGCGGGAGGTGAAGCGGGAGGCGCCGAAGCCCGAGAAGGTGGAGGGGCTGCTGCGCGTGGACGCGATGGAACTGGAGGTCGGGTACGGCCTGATCCGCCTCGCGGACCCGGCGCAGGGAGGGGACCTGGTCGAACGCGTCGGCCTGATCCGCCGCCAGTGCGCGATCGACATGGGGATCGTGGTCCCGCCGATCCGGATCCGCGACAACATGCAGCTGGGCGCCCACGAATACGCGATCCGGATCCGCGGCACGAAGATCGCCGGCGGATCGACCTTCCCCGACCAGTACCTGGCCATGACGCCGCCGGGCGGAACCCCCGTAAAGCTCGAGGGGACGCCGACCCGCGACCCCGCGTTCAACCTCCCCGCCACCTGGATCGGCGAGACGCAGAAGCCGCGGGCGGAGGCGATGGGGTGCACCGTCGTCGATGCCACCACCGTGCTCGCCACCCACCTGACCGAGGTCGTGAAACTGCGCGCCCCCGAGCTCCTCACGCGGGAGGAGACGCAGCACCTCGTGAACCACCTCAAGGAAACCCACCCCGGCCTGGTCGAGGAAGTCGTCCCCGCAATCGTGAAGACCGGGGAACTGCAGAAGGTCCTCCAGGGACTCCTGCGCGAGGGGGTCTCGATCCGGGACCTCGCTTCGATCGTCGAGACCCTGGGCGACACCGCCCCGCGGACCCGCGACACTGAGGTGCTCGTCGAGTACTGCCGCCACGCCCTCGCCCGCTCGATCACCCAGTCCGTCCTCGCGTCCGACGGGCGCCTCCACGTCGTCACGGTGGACCCGCGGCTGGAAGACCTGCTCAAGGGCGGGACCGAGCGTTCGGACCTCGGATCCCACCTCACGCTGGCCCCGCGGACGATCGCCCGCCTGGTCGAGACGCTGGCGAAGGAGATCGAGAAGCTGGTCGGCCGCGGGCACGTCCCGGTCGTCCTCTGCTCCCCGGTCGTCCGGCTCCAGGTCAAGCGGATCACCGAACAGATCCAGCCCGGGATCGCGGTCCTCAGCTACAACGAGGTCCCGAAGGACCTGAAGGTCGAGTCCCACGGGCTCGTGGCGATGGAAGCGGCCTGAGCCCCCCGGGGCGGCGCCCGATCCGCTACAGCCCCCCTCCCCCGGACGCCGATAGAGAGACCGGCGCGTTCCCGCGCCCGGAGTCCGCCCATGAAGCTCAAGAAATTCGAAGGCCGCAGCCTGCAGGAAGCGCTCGCCCGGGTCCGCGCCGACCTCGGGGAGGACGCCGTCGTCCTCCAGACCTTCGCCCCCGCCCGCACCGGGTTCTGGCGCTTCTTCGGACGCGACCGCTACGTCATCCTCGCGGGCAAGGGGTTCCGGGTCGTCCCGCAGGGAAAGGAGCCGGCGGCCGCCCCCGGCGCCGAACTGCTCCGGAAGATCTACGGGGACGCCCCGCCGAAACTCCAGACCGCCCCCCCCGCGGAACTGGCCGAGATCCGGAAGCTGATCGCGGACCTCAGTCACCAGATGAAGCACCGCGACATGGCCGGGACCCCGGAGGAACTCTTCCAGGGATATGTCTCCCTCCTCAATGCCAACGTCTCCGAGGCCGTCGCGAAGCAGATCGTCGGGAAGATCCGGGAGAAGCTCCCGGGCGACGCTCTGCGCGACCGGGGAGTGATCAACGGCGCCATCCGGGCGGCGGTTCAGGACATGATCCCCGTCGCGGACTCGACCCCCTGGCGCAAGGGCCGGGCCCGCCGCGTGATGCTGATCGGCCCGACCGGGGTCGGGAAGACGACGACGATCGCGAAGCTCGCCGGAAACTACGCGGTGAAGGAAAACCGCGAGGTCGCGCTGATCACGCTCGATACCTACCGCATCGCCGCGACCGACCAGCTCCGGCGCGTCGCGGAACTGCTCGACGTTCCGATGGCGGTCGTCAACACGCCGGAGCAGCTCCGCGCCTCGGTCGCCGAGTTCTCCCGCAAGGACGTCGTCCTGATCGACACCGCCGGCCGTTCCCAGCGCGACGACCAGAAGATGGACGAGCTCGCGCCGTTCGTCGCCGCCGCCCACGCCGACGAGCTCCACCTCGTCTGCTCCCTCACCACCCACCCCGACACCACGATCGACCAGATCTCCCGATTCGGACGCTTCCCCGTCTCCCATGTCATCCTGACCAAGGTGGACGAGGCCGCGAAACTGGGCCTCGTGCTGGATGTGCTCTCGCGGGTCAAGACCGGCGTCTCCTGGGTGACCACCGGCCAGGGGATCCCGCAGGACATCGAGTGCGCCCGGCGGGACCGGCTGGCCGAGATGATCCTGCGCGAAGCGAAGACGGCGTGACGCCGACGGCGCCGCCGGAAGACCAGCTCGAGACCCTTCGCCGCATGATGGCGGAACGGGGCCCGGCGGCGCGCGTGATCGCGGTGACGAGCGGGAAAGGCGGCGTCGGCAAGACGAATGTCGCGGTCAATCTCGCGGTCGCGGCGGCGCAGGGGGGCCGGCGGGTGATCCTCGTCGACCTCGACCTGGGGCTGGCGAATGCGGATGTCGTCCTGGGCGTGCGCCCGACGGCGACCCTGGCGCATGTCCTGTCGGGGCGCCGGGACGTCGCGGACGCCCTGACCCCCGCGCACGGGATCCAGCTGCTCGCGGGAGCCAGCGGGCTCGAGGCGATCGCCAACCTCGACGACGAGGCGCGCGGCCGGCTGCAGGAAGCGCTGGAGCGGCTCCACCGGCGCGCGGACCTGATCGTGGTGGACACCGGGGCCGGCATTTCCCGGAACGTGATCGAGTTCGCGGCGACCGCCGACGAGACGATCGTGGTGACGACGCCGGAGCCGACCTCGCTGGTCGATGCGTATGCGACGATCAAGCTCCTCGCCGGCCGGGAGTGCGGCGGGCCGGTCCGTGTCCTGGTGAATCAGGCCTGGGACCGTGAGGAAGCCGACCGGGTCTCGGCGGGGATCGTGACGGTCGCGCAGCGGTTCCTCGGGAGGCGGGTCGACCGCCTTGGGTATGTCCTGCGCGACGAGGCGGTGGGGCGCGCGGTCCGGGTGAAGATCCCGCTCATGATCGGGGAACCGCGGAGTCTGGCGGCGGGGTGCCTTCGGAATGTCGCCGGTCGCGTGATGCGCATCCCGGCCCGGGTGCCGCAGGCCGGCGGGTTCCTTGCGCGGCTGAAGTCGTTCCTTTCTCGAAGCGCCTAGCACAAAGCCTTTGTGCGTGGGTGTTTAGAAGCGCGTGCGGCCGTTTTTTCATTTTGAAATACACCCCCATCCCCAGGATCCGACGAGGAAGGCAAAACTGAAGAGTCGCCTGCTCGTCGGGGAAATTCGGGGGAATTCCGGGGGAGGCCCGCAGCCGCTCCGTCTCATACATCGCAAATTCATACCCAGGAACATCTTGCGTCGCGATTCTGGCGAACACGGTTCCCATGGAATTCACAACTGATGAAAGAATGGCCTTGACCTAACTTTTGTATGTTATAACATTTGTTCACCTCTCCGACGGCAGCCTTCTCATTGGAGCCCGGACAGATGCCCACTAAGCTCGCCAAGTCCGACGTCGCAGCCCTCTGGAAACACTTCACGGAGTTCCGCGACCACAAGACCAAGAACGCCCTGATCGAGCAGTACCTCCCGATCGTCCGCTTCGTCGCCGAACGGCTCATGACCAAACTCCCCCAGAACGTCGAGGTCGATGACCTCGCCTCCGCCGGGATCTTTGGCCTCATGGACGCCATCGAACGCTTCGAACCCGAACGAAACATCAAGTTCGAAACCTACTGCACCAACCGGATCCGGGGAGCGATCCTGGATGAACTCCGGAACCTCGACTGGGTCCCCCGCCTCGTCCGCGCCCAGGCCCATCGGCTGGAGCGGAGCGAATCCTCGCTCACCACCCGGCTCGGCCGCACGCCGACGGAGCCGGAGATCGCCGGGGACATGAACTGCTCCGTCACCGAACTCCGCGAGATCCGCCGGGAAACGCACACCGCGGCGGCCCTGTCCAGCCACAAGCGCTGGACAGACACGGACGACGAGACGGGGCTGCAGACGGTGGAAATCGTCGAGGACCCGCACGACATCGACCCGTCCCGGGAGATCCAGAAGAAGGAGCTGGTCGCGCTCGTCACGCGCGGCCTCTCGAGGAAGGAACGGCTGATCCTGCTCCTCTACTACTACGAGGAGCTGACGATGAAGGAAATCGGCGCCGCGCTCGATCTGTCCGAGTCGCGGGTCTGCCAGATCCACACGAAGATCATCGTGCGGCTGAAGGAGGAGCTTTCGCGCCGCAAGGCCGATCTCGTCTGATCCACACCCGGACACACAGCTCCACGCGGCCGGACCCCCGGGTCCGGCCGCGTGCGTTTTGCACAGGGCGTGCCCGCCTGCGAGGTAGAATGGAGCCATGCCTGTCGAGCCCCTCAGCCTCACGCTCATGCGCGCCGAAGCCGTTCAGCAGATCCAGTCGCTGATCGGCCAGGCGGAGCGCTCCGCGCTGGCTGCGTCCGGCCGCCTGTCCGTCGAGTCCGCCCGGACCGCCGATGCCTCCGTCGCGGCGGCCCAGGAGGCCGTCGAGGCGCACATTCACGGCGGCGGCGACGGAGAGGGAGCCG
>JABWAY010000045.1 GCA_013360825.1 Candidatus Brocadiia bacterium
AGCGGGCGCTGGAGCCGCCGCGGCTCCGATCTCACCTGCCAGGGCGGCGAGCGCGCCCGCATGCTCCACGCCGCGCGGCTCGCCGGCGACGTCCGCATCGAGTTCACCCTCTACGCGGACGTCGACCGCACGGTGTGGGAAGCCGGCGTCTGGCTTGCCCTCAAGGGAAAGTTCTCGCTCGAAGGTTACCAGGTCCGCATCGCGGCCGGCCCGGACGGGCGGATCGAACTCCTCCGCCAGGGGGTCGCCGCGGTCCGCCGCCTGGACCTCCGCCCCGCCTCGCGGACGCGCATCCACATCCTGGTCACGCGCGAGGGAGACCGCATCGTCATCACCGTCAACGGCCAGCGCGCCATCGAGTACCGGGACCTGTTCCCGCTCCGCGGAGACGGCATCGCATTGTCGTGCGACGACGAAGGGATCTCGTTCCGCGACGCCACACTCCAGGGCCGCGGCGCACCCCTCCAGCTCACCTTCCTCGCCCTTCCCGACAAGCTCTTCCAGCTCGGGCAGATCCGCGAGGCGCGCGACCTCTACCAGGACCTGGCCGACTCGCACCCCGATCGCGAGGAGGGGCTTCTCGCCCGGTACAAGGCGGCCCTCGCTTCGGTGGAGCTGGGGGACCGCATGGAAGCGCTGGGGGCGCTGCGCAAGCTGGAGGGGACGGCGCTCGAGGCGCTGATCCCGCTGGGGCAGGCGCGGCTGGAGCTGAAGGCGGAGAGGCCGTACGAGGCGGCGACGGCGCTGGAGGAGGGGTGCCAGAAGTTCCCGGACGACCCGGTGAGGATCGAGCTCTGGACGCTGCTGCTCGAGACGATCGACGGGGTGGAACGGGCGGCGCAGGACCGGGCGGCGGCGATGTACCAGGAGCTGCTCCGGGAACGCTGGCTCGAGCCCGCGGAAACGGCGCAGGTCTGCGCGGAGTTCCTGCGGATCTCCGCCGCGCTCGGCGGGCCCGCGCGCGTCCGGGACGAGGCGATGCGGCTGCTCGCGCGCGAGAAGTTCGGCGTCGAGGTGCGGATGGAATGCCACGCCGCGCTGGCCCGGGCGGGCATGACTTCCGACCTGATCGCGCGGTGCCGCGAGGCGCTGCAGGAGACGCTTGCGCTCGGGCTCAATCTCCCGGCCCGCGACCGCTGGCTCACGATGCTCCGGCTGGCGGAGTGCGAGATGGCGATCGGGGACCTGCGCGCCGCGAAACAGACCCTCAGCGTCGTTTTCGGCGGCGCGACCCATCCCTCCAACGAGGGAGCGTGGGCCCGGAACTGGCTCGCGCTGACCGCACTGCTCGAAAACAACCCCGCCCAGATCCTCGAGATCCTCGACGGCGAGGCGCAGGCCTACGCCAGCACCCGGTCCCTGCAGGAACTCTTCCGCACCATCCTGGCCAGCGCCGCGCATCTCCTGATGCGGCAGGACGAGAAGGCCGTCGAGCGCCTCGCCCTCGCGACCGCTTCCGTCCCGGAGTGGCAGCCCGTCGCCGCCGTCCTGATCGGGCAGGAGCCGCTGGCGCCGCTTCTGGAGTTCGCCGGCCGGCAGTCCCCGAATCTCGCGGCGGAGCTCTACCTGCTGTCGGCGGAGTATCTGACGGCGAAGCGGCTGGTCTCGCAGGCGACGCAGTTGAGGGCGCGGGCGATCCAGGTCAGTGCCGGGCGTGCGCTGGCGCTCTGGCTGGTGTCGCGGCGGTCGCTGGCGCGCTGAGCGGGCGGTGGGCCGGGTTCAGGCGTCCCCGGGTGCGGCGGGGGCAGGGCCTTTCCTGCGTCGGAGCCAGAACCAGATCGCGAAGACGACGAACAGGACGTAGGGGACGGCCATCAGGAGCGCGGTGGCGGCTTTCATCCCGTACGCGCCCTCGGTCCCGGCCTCGATCTCCCCTGCCCCCGAATCCGGGGACGCGTTGCCGCCCTTTCATCACGACCCGGCCCACGCCTGCGCGCAGAGGAGCAGCCAGACGGCGCAGCCCCGGATTGCGCGGCTCACACCGAGGGGATCGCTTTGGCGGCTTCGAAGTACATGAGGTAGAAGAGGAACAGGACGAAGCCGAGTCCGCCGAGGACGACGGTCCAGACGAGGGCCCTGGCCTCGTGCTTGAGGTGCATGAACCACCAGCCGATGATGCACGACTTGATCCCGATCCCGGCGAGGAGAACATTCCGGTTGTGGATCTTGATCATCACGACGGTGAGGATGAGGAGGATGAACCATGCGATCCAGTATCCCCTGTAGCTGGGCGCATGGCCATGCCCGCCGCCGTGGGAGTGGTCCGGCCCGTGATCGTGCCCGTGAGCGTGCGCGTCGGCCATATGCCCTCTAGATCAGGTAGTAGGTGCCGAAGACGAAGACCCAGACGAGGTCGACGAAGTGCCAGTACAGCCCTGCGAGTTCGACGCCCTCGGGGCCGTTCCGGCCGCGGAGGGCATTGAAGCCCGTGTAGAGGAGGATGAACACGCCGGACAGGACATGCGAGCCGTGGAACCCGGTGATCATGAAGAAGTAGGCGCTGAACGCCGGGACGTCCGGGAACCCCTCGAGTTTCGGCCCGACGGTGAGTCGCGCGCCGTGATGCCCGATCATGTGCCACCACTCGTAGACCTGCATCCCGAGGAATGCGATTCCGCCGACGGCGGTCAGCATGGTGAACAGGCAGGCGTTTTTCCGGTCCCCGGCGCGGCTCGCGGCGACCGCGGTGGCCATCGTCGCCGAGGAGGTGATGAGCGTGAACGTCATCACGGTGATGAAGTTCATGCTGAAGACTTTGTCCTGGGGGAGCCAGGCCGGCGCCGCGACGCGGTTGAAACCGTACGCGACGAGAAGCGACCCGAAGAGGACCGCGTCACCGATCAGGAACCACCACATCATGACCTTCGGCCAGGACGCCTTGAACGGCGTGGGTTCGCATTCCCATTCGCCGTGCGCCGCGTGCCCGTGTCCCGCCGCTGCTTCGCCGCTCATCCCTCTCCCCTAAAACACCGTCAGCACGGCTGCCACCCAGATCCAGGCGGCGCCGGTGAAATGCCACCAGGCTGCGCAGCCGCCGAGGGAACCTCTCCCCGCGCGGCGCAGCGCCACGACCAGCACGACGATCCCGGCGGCGAGGTGCGCCGCATGGACCGACGTGAGCATGTAGACGAACCCGCTGTGGGCTCCCGAGGACGCGGTGACGCCCGACGCGCGCAGCTGCCGCCAGGCCTCGACCTGCCCGAGGGCAAACAGGACGCCGAGACCGATCGTCGTCCCAAGCCAGAGGCGCGCGGACGCCGTCTTCCGCCGCGCGAGTTCCATCGTCACGCTGGACGCCACGAGAAAGGCGGTTCCCACCCAGCAGATCGCGGGGAGGCTCACCTTCCCCCACCCGGCCGCCTCACGCCGCACGAGGTAGCTCGCCGTGAAGGTCGTGAACAGCATCACCGCGCCCGCGATCATCAGGAAGACCACGGTGCGGTTCGCCTCGGAGCGTCCCCCTCCCGGAAGGTCGTCGCCCTCCCAGGCCCGGGACTCCCACGCGTCCGATTTCATCAGCATCGTTTCAGGCATCCGTCTGCAGTTTCCAGCCTTTGCCGTCGGCCCCCTCGCCGTAGCGGTACGGGTCCCCGCGCACCACGGGCGGCTCATTCCAGTTCCCGTGCCCCGCGGGCGACTCGGCCGTCCACTCGAGCGTCGTCGCCTCCCACGGATTCTTCGACGCCTTCGCCCCCGCGAACATGCTCCAGAAGAAATTCACGAGGAAGATGAGCTGCGACCCGAACGCGATGAACGCGAAGATCGTGACGAGCGGGTTGAGCGCCGCCGCCGGTTTCACGTATTCGTTCACGTACTCGTAGTAGCGGCGCGTCATGCCGCCCATGCCCTGGAAGTGCTGCACGGTGAACACGACGAAGGTGCCGACCATCGTGCCGACGAAATGCAGCTTCCCGAGCGTCTCGTTCATCGTGCGGCCGAACATCTTCGGGAACCAGTAGTAGATGCCCGCGAAGGTCCCCATGAGCGACGTGACGCCGATCATGAGGTGGAAGTGGCCGACGACGAAGTAGGTGTCGTGGAAATGCAGGTCCGCGGTCGCGGTCGCCAGGAACAGCCCGCCGATCCCGCCCGTTCCCACCGCCGAAATCAGGCCCAGCGCGAACAGCATCGGCGTGTTGAACCGGATGCGCGCGCGCCAGAGCGTGCCGAGGAGGCAGACACCGAGGAGCGCGAACGGCGCCGTGATGATCAGCGTGGAGATCGAGAAATACTTGCCGAGGTACGGGTTCATGCCGGAGATGAACATGTGGTGTCCCCACACGATCATCCCGAGGAAGGCGATGGCCCAGAGAGCGAAGACGCTGGCCTTGTAGCCCATGACCGGCCGCCGCGCATTGGCGGCGAGCACGTCGAACGCGATCCCGACCGCCGGCAGCACCAGGATGTACACCTCCGGGTGGCCGAGGAACCAGAACAGGTGCTGGAAGAGAAGCGGCGTCCCACCCGTGTTCGTCTGGAGCTGCCCGGACAGGATCAGCTTGGAGGGTAGGAAGAACGAGGTTCCGCCGTGCCGGTCGAGGAGCAGCATGATCGCGGCGGCGGTCAGCGCCGGGAACGAGAGCAGGCCGAGGACCGCGCTGATGAAGTACGTCCAGATCGTGATCGGCATCCGCATCAGCGTCATGCCGCGCGCCCGCAGATTCAGGATCGTGGCGACGTAGTTCAGCCCTCCGAGCGTAAACGACACGACGAAGATCGCCATCGCCAGCAGCCAGAGCGTCTGCCCGGTTCCGGACCCCGGAGCAGCCTTCGGGAGGGCGCTGAGCGGCGGATAGGAGGTCCAGCCCCCCGCGGCTCCCCCTCCTTCCACGAAAAAGCTCGCCACCATGATCGCGGCGCCGGGAACGATGGTCCAGAAGGACAGCATGTTGAGCAGCGGATACGCCATGTCCCGCGCGCCGATCTGAAGCGGGATGCAGAAGTTGCCGAGCCCGCTGGAGAGCGACAGGGAGACCACGAAGAAGATCATGATCGTGCCGTGCATGGTGACCGCCATCACGTAGTTCTCCGGCGACATTCCGGCCTTTCCCGGCCAGGCCAGCTGGGTCCGGAACCACACGGAAAGCCCCGCCCCGATCAGCCCCATGATGCAGGCGAGGATCAGGTACTGGACCCCGATCACCTTGTGATCGAAGCTGAAGATGTACTTGGACCAGAATCCCGACGGGTGGTCATGCCCGTGGGCCGCGTCCGTTCCGTGCGAATGCGTCAGCGCCACTGCCGATCTCCTTGTGTCCGCTATTCGAAAAAGCCGGGCTCTTCCTCCAGCCACTTCATGTACTTCTCCAGCGGCAGGACCTGCACCTTCGCCTTCATCTTGTAGTGGTTCACGCCGCAGATCTCGGCGCAGGCGATCTCGTAGTCCCCCGGCGTCGTCGCCACGAAACGCGTCTTCGTATAGATCCCCGGGACCGCGTCCTGCTTGGTCCGGAACGCGGGGATGTTGAAGCTGTGCAGGACGTCGAACGACTTGATCCGGATCTGGCAGGCCTTGCCGGCGGGAAGAATCAGCTTTCCGCGGACGACGAGATCGTCGCGCGACTCCTTGTCCTTCTTCCAGAGCGCGGCGATGTTGTCGACCTCATCGTATTTCTCCATTCGGAACGGGCCGAACTTCCCGTCCCGGCCGGGATAGTGCGCGATCCACTCGAACTGCTTGGCGATCACCTCGATCTGGAAGTCCTCGGGATCCTCCTTGAAGACCTGTCCCCAGATCGGGTTGCCGATGAACAGCACGCCGATTTCAGAGATGAGGAGGATGAAGATGGTCGGGCCGATCGTGAAGAGCATCTCCGCCTTGTTCCCGATAGGCTTGTACGCCGGGGCATCGTCCGCACCTGAGGTGAAGATGAACTTCGCCAGCAGCAGGTGCCCCGCGACGAAGATCAGCCCCGCGGCGCACAAAATGTACGTGATCATTCCGTCGACACCCTTGCCGTGCTCGCTCGCCACCGGCGGCATCCAGTCCTTGAACAGCACCGCCGCGACGGTCGCCGCCGTGAACGCCAGGAACCCCACCGGCAACAGGAACCGCCACACCGATCCGCGGTCGCGCCTGCTCATGTCCTAGTCTCCCTCTTCTTCGAAGGTGAACCCGGCGCTGGCCTCCTTGCCGGCTTCCACCCTCACCTTGACGGTCCGGGTTCCCATCTTCTCGTGCGTCGCCTCGAGCTCATACTCCCCCGCAGGCACGCCTGCGATGGAGAAGCTCCCATCCGCCCCCGTGACCGAGAAAAACGGGTGATCGGAGACGTAGATGATCGCCGACATCCACCCGTGGATGTCGCACTTGAACTTGATGGCCTCTCTCGATTCGAACGTCTTGAAGACCGAGCCTTTCCCGGGCATCGCGATGTTGAATTCGGGGTTCAGCTTTCCGAGAGAGTGAACATTGTGGGCCGTGTCGTCGCTGTTCCGGATCTCGACTTTCTGCCCGGCCTGGACCGCCAGGATGTGCGGAACATAAACGCACGCCGCCTGGTCGAACAGGGCGGTCCCACCCGGCGCCGGATACCGTCCCTTCGGCGCTCCCTTGACGGCCACGTAGATGTTGGCCAGCGCCCCGTTGTTCCCGACGACGTACGACTCCGAGACGACGCCGCCCGGGTGCATCGTGTGGCAGACCGGATCCGCGTCCGCCGCATTCTTCCCCGGCGTCCGGGGCGTTCCCCTGAACGTCACCGTTCCGCGAATCGACCCCGTCGTCGCCGGATCGATCCGGATTTCGGGTCCCGAAGCGGGCGCACCGCCGCCGCCGGCCGCTCCGCCGTCGCCTCCGGCGCCCGTGTTCCCGCCGGAGCCGGACTTCCCTTCGCCACAGGCGCAGAGAAGCACGGACAGGACGGCCGGCAGGCACCAGGTCTTGAGGTTTCTCACGAGGGGTCTCCGCTGGCGGCGCACCCGGATGGAGGACCGGGAGCCTCCGGGTCCGTGCAACGTCCGGCGCGGCCCGAAGAGCGGGTATCTTTACTCTGGCCCCGGGACTGCGCAAGGAAATGCGGCCCGCGGGTTCGCGAGAACGCACGCAGTCGAGTGGAATACTCCGCAGCGTCCTGCGCCTCCGGGCCGGCAGGACCACCCGCAAAAAAAAAGCGGCCGGAGGATTCACCCCCGGCCGCCTGAATCGATCTTCGAGAACCTCTACTCTTCGTCGGAGAACGAGAAGTCCAGCGTCTGGGCGGCGCCCCCGCTGATCTTCACCTTCCCCTCCTGCTTGCCCAGCTTCTCGTGCCACGCCTCCACCACATACTCCCCGTCCGGAAGACCCTTGATCTCGAACTTTCCGTCCGCATCGGAGACCGCGAAGAACGGGTGCTTGAAGACCCCGACCACCGCCGACATCCATCCGTGGATGTCGCACTTGACCTTGAAGATCTCCGGCGATCCGAAGGTCTTGTTCTCGGACCCGGGAGCGGGCTGGGCGAAGTTCATCTCGGGGTTCAGCTTGGACAGCGTGTGCACATTGTGCGCCGTGCCGTCGCTGTTCTTGATCTCCAGCGTCTGTCCGACCATCAGGGTCACGACATGAGGCTTGTAGACGCACCCCTCCTGGTTCAGCAGGGCCGGCGTCTTCGGCGCTTCAAACGTCCCGTTCACGCCGCCCTTGAGCCACACGACGACGTTGGCGAGACCGCCGTCCTTGCCGACGAGCATCGACTCCGAGGGCACACCCTCCGGGTGGGCCTTGTGGCAGACCCCGTCCGCCTCCGCCGAATTCTTGCGGACGCGCGGGGCATCGCCCTCGAACTTGACCGTTCCGCTGAGCGTCGCGCCGTCCGCGATCTCGTGGACGCTTCCGGCCGCTCCGCCGGGCTGGCCCGGGGCGGCTTCGGGGGCGCCCATCGAGCGGGCGGACGTCCGGCAGCCGGCCATGAGGAGAACGGCAAGGACCAGGGACACTCCGGCGCTGACCATCGTCTTCATCGAGTCTTCTCCTTTGGTGACGAAATGGCGGGCGTCTGGAGATCACCCGCCGACATGGACATTGAGGTTAGCACAGGGGAAAGCCGGCGTGAAGGGTCGGCGGGTTGTCCTGGCCCGGCGGCATCCATGCGGACTTGTGACGGTTGTGTCCCGTCGGGGTTCGCCAGCAAGCCGCAGGCCAGTGCGCGGGTGGGGCGGTCCGGCTGTGCCGGCGCGGGGTGAGCAAAAATCCGGGCGGGGCAGGGGCAAGTTCCGCAGGGCGTGGAATCCTGCCCGGACCGCGACGGGGTCTTCACCCCGCGACGGCGGGTGCCCCCCGGCATACCGTTCGCTCCTGTCTGATCCAATGTCCTCAGACCTCACCGCCGGGATCGTCGAAGACCTCAACGCCGGCCGCGACTTCCGCGGAATCCTGGACGCGCTCTACCATCGACTCCGCGGACACATCCCCGTCGATCGCCTCGGCGTCGCGATCCTGGACCCGGCACAGAGCACCCTCAGCCTCCATGCGGTGCGCTCGGACATGCCCGTCCTCCTCCGGGAGGGACACTCGGCCAGGCTTGCGAACTCCAGCCTGGCGGAGGTCCTGCGCACCCGCCAGCCCCGCATCCTCCCGGATCTCGAGGCCTACCTCCGGAGCCACCCGGAATCCGAGGCGACCCGCCTCATCGTCGAAGAAGGATTCCGCTCCAGCCTCACCCTCCCTCTCATCGCCCGCGGCAATCCGTTCGGCCTCCTGTTCTTCTCCTCACGCACCGCCGGCGCCTTCGTGGAAGCGCACGCCCGGCTCGCGGCGCTGATCGCGGGGCACATCTCCGTCGCCCTGGAACGCTCGCTTCTCGTCGAAGAGCTCCGGGCGAGCAAGGAGTACACGGAGGGGATCCTCCAGAATTCGGCCGATGCGATCGTCGTGATCGACAACGACGACCGGATCCGGTCCTGGAACCGGGGGGCGGAGCGGATGTTCGGCTGGACCGAGGAGGAGATCCTGGGGAAGGAGTTCAATGTCCTGATTCCCGAGGATCTCCGGCTGAAGGGCGAGTTGCGCCGGGTGCGGGAGGTGGTGGAGCGGGAGGGGTTTCTGGCCGGGTACGAATCGGTGAGGGTGACGCGGGACGGGCGCCGGCTCACGCTCAGCATCACCGCCACGGCGATCCGGGACCGGGCCGGGCGGATCACCGGCCGGTCGGCGATTCTGCGGGACATGACGCGCCTCCAGAAACTTCAGCAGGATCTGGTCCGGTCTCAGAGCCTCGCCGTCGTGGGCGAACTCGCCGCGACCGTCGCTCACGAGATCAAGAATCCGCTGGCGGGGATCAGCGGGGCGATCCAGGTCATCGCGGACGCCATTCCCGCGACCGATCACCGGCGGGAAATCGTCTCCGAAATTCTCGCCCAGGTGCACCGCCTCGACGAGACGGTCCGGGACCTGCTGGTCTTTGCACGACCGTGGACGCTGGACCTCCAGGAGGTGGACACCGTCGACATCGTCCATCGCGTGGTCAGCATCCTCCGCCAGCAGGTGAAGGTCCAGAGCGTCACCATCCGCACCGAACTCCCGGACATCCTGCCGATGTCCGCCGACCCGCGCCTCCTCCAGGAGATCCTCTTCAACCTCCTGCAGAACGGAATCGATGCCATGCCGCGCGGCGGCACGCTGCGCGTCACCCTGGACACGGAGAACTCGGACGCGGTCCTGCGCATCATCGATACCGGCATGGGGATCTCGCCGGAGCACATGGCCCGCCTGTTCTCACCGTTCTTCACGACGAAAACGCGCGGAACCGGCCTGGGTCTCGCGATCTCCCGACGCATGATCGAGGCCCATGGCGGGCGCGTGCACGTGGACAGCGAGGTCGGCAAGGGAACCGAAGTCCGGGTGAGCCTTCCGCTCCGGCCCGAGATTGCCGGGTTCGCGTCCCAGCAGGCCGTCTGAGCACCGACGCGGCCAGGCCTTCGCGGAGCCGCGGTCAGGCGCGCCAGTGAAGCGCGGCGCGCTCGTGGCGGAGGACGGGTCCGGACTGCATCCTCGGGAGGGCGACGCCGATCCCCAGGCGGGAGGAGAGGAATTCTGCGAGGCCGGTCTCGTCCTGGAGAGCGTAGATGGGGAGGTTGCCGCGCGTGTCGGGGTGCGCTGCGACGCCGGCGATCACGCCCGGGGCATCGAGTTCCTCGACCGATTCTCCTTCGCCGAGAACGCGGACGCAGGGGATGGCCATATCCCGGAATCCCTCGACGAGCACGACGTCGAGGTCTTTCGGGAACGATTCTGCGACGATCCGCACGGGGTCGGGTTCCGTGACGCGGTGTCGGACGGCGTATTCCTCCGGGCCCGCGACGCCGACGACGGCGGCGCCGGAGGTCCAGAATCGGGAGGAGTCTTTCCCGGTTCGGTCCAGCTGGTATCCCTTGGAGCAGTGTTTCAGGACGCCGACGCGCAGGCCGGCGCCGGTCCACAGGGAGATGAGGCGTTCGACCATCCAGGTCTTGCCGGAATTGGAAGGGCCGCGGAAGCCGATGAGTTTCATGGGCTGGATCTCCTGAGGGACTGGTTCCTTCTGCGAACGGGGTGCCGAGCGCCCCCCCGGGAGCGGGGCGGCAGGTTGCGGAATTTCACACAACCCCGCGCCCCTACCCTCTCGCCACCAGCACAGGCACACCCGATGCCCGGACGATCTCCTCCGCCACACTCCCCAGAACCCACCGAGCGACCCCCGTCCGCCCGTGCGTCGTACACGCCACCAGGTCGAACCCCCGGTCCCGACACGCCTCCGTCACTTCTTCCGCAGGATCGCCGGATGTGAGAAGCGTCTCCACCTCGATCCCGGCACTCTTGAATCGCGCCCGACCGGCCGCAAAAACCCGATCGCTCGTTTCCAGGTCCGCGGCCAGAGCGGGACGCGCGGGGAGGACATGGATGAGGGTGACGGAGGAGCCGAATGCGCGGGCGAGCTCCGCCACCCAGGGGGCCATCCCCAGCGCGAGTTCCCCGCCATCCAGCGCCACGAGTACCTTCTGGAACGTGACCGGTCGCGGCGGCGGCAGCGCAGGGTCGGACGGGAACCGCAGGAGCAGCACCGGGACCGTCGCCGTCCGGATCACCGACTCCGCGACGCTTCCCAGCGCCAGCCGCGCCAGCCCGCGCCGCGCGTGGGTCGGCATGGCGATCATGGACTCCGGGCGCGCCCGGGCCTCGTCGGTGATGACGGCATCCGGTGCCCCGGCGCGGACCACATGGCGCACGGAGAACCCCTCGTCCCGGAGGGCGGACTCGATCGAGCGGAAATACCCCGCCGCTTCCTCGCGGATCTGGTCGCCGACATCGCTCGCGGTGAGACCGGTTCCGAACGGGGGCTGGACGGCGCCGACGAGGACGACCTCGGTTCCCTGACGGCGCAGAAGCGGCCGGAGCCACTCGACGGAGGGGCGCCACTCTCCCGAGGGTTCCACGGGGAGGATCACATGTCGGAGCATCTCGACCTCCTGGGCGTTATCGGCGTGCGGTGAGCGGGCGTTTCCCGTCTTTCCAGAGGGGGCGGCCCGCGCGGATGACGAGGACAGGGAGCGGGCCGACACGCACGACTTTATCGGTGACGCCGCCGAGGAGCCAGCGGGAGGGGCCGCCCTCCCCGTGGGTGACCATGACGATGACCCCGCACCCGGCCTTCTGGGCGGCATCCGCGATCGCCCCCGCGACGTTGTCCGCCTGCTTGACGATCGATTTCACGCGGACCCCGCGGGCCTGGACGGGGCTGGCCGCGTCGAGAAGGGAGTCCCGGGCCATTTCCAGGGCATCCGTGCCGGCATCCCGCGCGACGACGCGCACCAGATGGACGGTCGCCTCGCCATCCTCGAACTGTCCCAGCTCCTTGATCGCCTTTTCCGAGAGTGCCGAGCCGTCGAGGGGGACGCAGACGTCGCGGAACATGCGGAGTGCGGTCGCCTCGGCCTGGGCCCGCGTGGCCTTCGGGCGCGGGTGGATCGCCAGCACGGGCTTTGGCGCCATCCGGATGACCTTGTCCGTGACGCTTCCCAGCACCCACCGGCTGATCGCGCCGGCGCCTTGCGTCGTCATGACGACCAGATCGAACTTCGGCGAGGCACGGAGGATCTCCTCGACGGGAAATCCGACGCGCAGGTCGGTGGTGACGGGGACGTCGGGGGTCGAGTAGGCGGCGGCCAGCTTCTCCAGGTGCGTCTGGGCCAGCTTGCGGGATGACGCCTGAAGGGAGACCGGGATGTCTGTGAGGATCGATTCCGGGAGAGCGCGCAGGAGGTGGACCCGTCCGCGGGCGCGGCGGGCGATTTCGATGGCGAAGGGGACGGAGTACTCTGAGAGTGTGGATCCGTCGATGGGGACGAGCAGGTTACGGTACATGGGCGCTCCGGGGTGGGTGGATAGAAAAGGGGGGGAGCAAACCGGGGGCCTCTGTGATGTGGGCGAGCGTGGGTCCGCGGCAGGAAAACAGCGTCACTTCACGCTGGAGTGCGCATAATGACACAGTTGTCCAAGGCGCGCCCGCCTGATCCCGCGCCCCAACCGGCACGCCAAGTGCGACAATCCCGACCAGCCCTTCCCCGCACAACCTCACACCGCAACCCGGAGATCCCCATGCTCGCACGCATCCTCCTCCCCCTCGATGGCTCCGAAGTCGCCGAAACCATCATGGGCCAGCTCGGCCGCCTCCTCCGGATCAAGGATGCCGAGGTCATCCTCGTCCAGGCCGTCCCCGTCCCCCTCCACGTCGGCCTCGAGTACGCCCCCATCACCGCCGACCTCCAGGCCGAGTCCGAAGCCTACATGGCGGCCCTGGTCAAGAACCTCTGCGCCGAGGGGGTCAAGGCGCGCAGTATCGTCCGCGTCGGCGGCGAGGCCCACACGATCCTCGAGGTCGCGCGCGAAACCGGCGCGACGCTCATCGCGATGGCCACACACGGACGCACAGGTCTGTCCCGGTTCGTTTTCGGAAGCGTGGCCGAGAAGGTCATCCGCGCCAGCGAGGTCCCGGTCCTGATCATGCGCAGCTTCGACGCGGCCGTCCCCGGCGCCGCCCGGACGCGCGCCAGCGAAGTCCCGTTCCGGCGCATCCTGCTCCCTGTCGACGGCAGCGAGGCGGCCCTCGGGGCTGTCCCTCAACTGGCGGCGTTCGCGAAGGCCTGCGGCGCGGAGGTCCGCGTGCTGGGCGTCGTGCCGGCGGTCGGCTCAAAGCCCGGCGACGGCGAGCCGCTGGTTCACAAAGCCACCCAAATCCTCGCGACGGCCGGCGTCCCGGTCGATCCCGTGGTCCGGCTCGGCGACCCGGCCTCGGAGATTCTCGATGCGTCCGGACGGCACGAGGTCGATCTCATCGCGATGAGCACCCACGGCCGGAGCGGCGTCTCGCGGTGGGTGCTGGGCAGCGTGACGGAGAAAGTTCTGCGCGGAAGCACCGTGCCGATGCTGCTCTTCCGGACGAAAACGTAACCGGGAAAGTCAGGGCGCGGGCGGAAGGGTGACACGGAACGTCGTCCCGCTCCGGCCGTCGCTCTCCGCTTCGATCCTCCCGCCGAGCGTGGCGACCGCGGCGCCGCAGAAGGCGAGGCCGAGGCCGGTATCGACGCGGAGGCCGGCCTCGCGAAGCGCCTGCGCGGCGAACCGTTCGAAGAGGAGCGGGAGGGCCTGGGGGGGGATGCCTCCGCCGGTGTCGGAGACGGAGACGGTGGCGCCGCCGGAGGGGTCGGCCGCGGCGCGGATCAGGATCCGTGTCCCGCGCGGCGTGTGGCGGATGGCGTTGCGCACCAGGTTGGCGAGGACGCGCCGGAGGAGGTTCTGGTCCGTGCGGATCGGGACCACGCCGGCGGCCTCGACGTCGATCACGCGGCCTTCGCTCTCCGCGAAGAGGCGGTACGCGGTCGCGGTGTCCCGCGCGATCCGGGCGGCGTCCAGGTTCTCGATATAGGTTTCGAGCCGTCCCGTTTCCGCCCGGCTGACCTGGAGCACGTTCATGACCATCTGTCCCAGGTCGTCGCAGCGCCGGAGCGCTTCGCCGACCGCCTCTCCTTCCTGCGCGGTGAGTCCGCCGATGCGGCCGCCGAGGAGTTCCAGGAACGCGCGGATCCCCGCCAGCGGGTTCTGCAGGTCGTGGACGATCATGTCCGTCAGCGTCTGTTTCGCGGCCTGCAGGCGTTTCTGGTCCTCGAGCAGGACCGCGAGCTCGGCCTGGCCGGCGACCAGTTCGTCGCGACCGGCGCCGATGTAGGCATCCATGGCCAGCCCGAGGTCGAGCGTGACCATCCGCCGCACGGCTTCCAGGGTCCGCCGGTATCTCGCCTCATCCGCCCCGAATGCGGGCCGGAAGACGTCGGAGACGATCGCCAGGTAACGATCGTAGGCGCCGAGGTACCACTCCGGCGGGACTCCGACCCGGTGGTGCGCCAGCCCGACGCGCACCCGGTCCTCGAAATAGTCCTTTCCCCACGGACCGGACAGGAGGCGCTCAAAATAGACGCGCTGGAGATCCTTGAGCCGCTCCAGGACGCCGGGGCCGGACAGCAGTTTCCGCTGCGGTTCGTTGGACAGGAGCCAGGTGTAGAACTGCTCGATGATCCGGGCGCCATGTTCGACAACCAGCGGATGCGCCTCCCGCAGGATGCGTTCGTCCTCGGCGGTAATGCCGAGGAAGTCCTTGCGGCGCTGCACATCGTTGTCGGTGACAGGGATCATGGCTGGGGGGCGGATTATAGTGACTGCGGACCGTTCCCCGGTGTTTTGCGGGGAAGTTCGCAAAAATTGAAGGGCGGAGCGTGCTCTGGGCCGGATCCCGCGGGCACGCGGGTTGCTTTCCACTCCCCTCAGTCACGCACCTGCCGGCACAGTCATGTGTCCGCGAACCGTCTCCCCGGGCGGTTCTGGCAGTGAGGGGCGTGCAGAAAGGCCCGCGGCGCGGTGGTGTGGGTGATGTGCGTGTGGGTAACTGCGCCGCGGGGTCCTTTTTTTTCCGGCCGCGAAACCAGGTTCGCGCCTGCCTGCCCCGGTGCCTGGTCGCGCAGCCGCCCTTCGCCCCATGCGCGCTCGCAGCCCGGCCTGCCCCCCACCCTCAGCGCGCCGACGCCTCACCCTTCAGCAGCCCGAACTTCTCCATCCGGTACCGGATCTGGTCCCGCGAGATCCCCAGCAGGTCCGCCGCGCGCGTCTGATTCCCCGCCGTCCGCTCCAGCGCCTGCACCACCAGATCCTTCTCGACGTCTTCCAGCACCAGCCCTTTCGGCGGCAGCTTCAACAGCCGCGCCGCCTCGTCCGCCGGCGCCGACCCGCCCGGCCTCCCCAGCGCGATCTCGTCCGCGCCGATCACCGCACCGGAGCCCAGCAGCACCGCACGCTCCACCGCGTTCTTCAACTCCCGCACGTTCCCCGGCCAGTCGTAGGCCATCATCTTGTCCATCGCCTCCTTCGAGAACTCCCGCACGTCCTTGCGGAATTCCTCGGCGAAGCGTTTCAGGAAGTGCTGGAGCAGGAGCGGGATGTCCTCGCGGCGCGTCCGGAGCGGCGGGACGTTGATCGTGATGATGTTCAGGCGGTAGTAGAGATCTTCGCGGAACCGGCCTTCGTGGATCGCCTTCTCAAGATCCCGGTTGGTCGCGGCGATCACGCGCACATCCACCTTGATGTCGTTCGTGCCGCCGATCCGGCGGAAGCTCTTCTCTTCCAGCGCCCGCAAGACCTTGGCCTGGAGGCTGGGCGACATGTCGCCGATTTCGTCGAGGAAGACGGTTCCGCCGTTGGCGAGCTCAAAGAGCCCCTTTTTCTGGTTCTTGGCATCGGTGAAGCTGCCGCGCTCGTGGCCGAACAGCTCGCTCTCGAGAAGGGTGTCCTGGAGCGCCGTGCAGGTGATGTTCATGAACGGGCGCTCGCTGCGTCCGGATTCGTAGTGGATGGCCTTGGCGATGACGTCCTTACCGGTGCCGCTTTCGCCGCGGACGAGCACGGTCGTGGCCCCGCTGCCGGAGACCTTGCGGACAAGATCGGTGACCTCGCGCATGGCCTTCGACTTGCCGACGAGGTTCTGCGAGCCGAAGGTCGCGCGGCGTTCGGAGACGTGGGCCTTGACCTCGCGGCGGAGGGTCGAATTCTCGAGGGCGCGTTTGACGGAGATGACCAGCTCTTCCATGTTGAAGGGTTTGGCGACGTAGTCGAAGGCGCCGACCTTCATCGCCTCGACGGCGGTGTCGACCGTGGAGTAGGCGGTGATCACGATGACGGGGACTTCGCTTCCCGCGGGGGTGTCTTTCTGGAAGGCGCGGAGGAGGGTGAGGCCGTCGGAGTCCGGGAGTTTCATGTCGAGGAGGACGAGGTCCGGGGATTCCCTGTTGAACGCCTCGACGGCGGATTTGCCGTCTTCCGCCTCGACGACGGTGTAGCCCTCGCGGGCCAGGCGTTCGCGGAGGGACCAGCGGATGAGTTTCTCGTCATCGACGATCAGGATAGCCATGGCAGGTGCTCCGGAAGGCACACGGGTGGCAGATTGGGTCGCAAGCGGGGTGCCATCTCAGGTGTGGAGGCCTCGGGGGGTGGCCGGCGTCATGTTCGCGGACCGTGATTGCCATAACAGGTGTACTTGATGGGATTTATGGAGTCGCCAGGGGCACCCATGCGGATTTCCAGGGTTGGGGGGGGCGACGGGCGACGGCGACATTGTGCGTGAAATTCCACAGTTCTTGTGGGCAATTACACGCTTCCGCGTGAGATTTCTCAAGCCACGCTCCCCGACCTCACACCGCAGTTCCACCCGGCCATGGTCCCCGGTTTGCGTTCCTGGTCGCCTCGTGAACGTCGTCACCACCTTCCTCAAAGCCCTCACCCGAGGCCACACCTACAACCTCCTCGGCAACACCGAGGCGATCTTCGGTTTCCTCTGGGGCCTCCCGATCCCGATCTTCTCCATCGCACTCGACATCCTCCTGGTCGGTTCCCACGAGTCCCATGCCGGCCGCTCCATCCCCGATGTCCTCACCGAGCATCCGTTTCACTTCTTCTTCCTCGCCCACCCCCCGCTTTTTGCCGCCATCTTCGGCGCCATGGGGACGATCCGCCGCGATCTGGAGCGGGAGAACCGGGACCTGATCGCGCGGCTGGAGGAGCAGGCCTCCACCGACCCTCTCACGGGCGCCTGGAACCGCCGGTTCGTGCTGGCCGAGCTCGACCGGAATCTGGCGCGCGCGGAGCGGGCCGGCGCGCCGGTCGCGGTCGCGATGTTCGACATGGACAACTTCAAGATCGTGAACGACGAGCAGGGGCATCTGGCCGGCGACCGCCTGCTCAAGGGCGTGGCGGAGGCGATGCGCGAGGCCCTTCGAAAGGGCGACATCCTCGGGCGCTACGGAGGCGACGAGTTCCTGCTGGTGGCGCCCGGGGACGCGGCCTCCGGGCAGGCGATCGCGGAGAGGGCCCGGGCGCTGGTGAAGGAGCGGACGGGGCACACGCTGACGGCCGGGGTGGCGGCGTTTCCGGGTGACGGCGCGACTCCCCAGGCATTGATCGCCGCGGCGGATGCGGTGCTGGCGCGGTGCAAGCGGGAGCGG
>JABWAY010000388.1 GCA_013360825.1 Candidatus Brocadiia bacterium
TATCGCGCTCGTGGACGGCGGCGGCGTAAGACTGCGCGTTGGTGATCGCGATCGCGGCGAAATCGCCCAGCACGCTCAGCAGCTGGAGCGTCCCCGGCTGCTCCCCCAGCTTCGCGCGGATCGCCTTCTCGAGTTCCCCCGAGTCCTCCCCCGCCGGGGCGAAGACCGCGATGCGCAGCGCCGGCGACGGTTCCGGAATCGCGATGGTGTCGACCGACCGCGTCCGCGCCAGCGCCAGCATGTCCGGATCGGATCCGAAGAACAGCACCGTCTGGACGATCCAGCAGAGCAGGAGCAGCGCGGCGGCCGCGAGGCAGGCGACATGGCGGCGCTCCATCAGTCCCGTCCCGGCATCTGCAGGTCCGCGACCTTCGCGAGGATCGTCAGGTTGTAGAAGATCGACGCCGCCAGCGCGCCGACCAGCAGCCCCCACTTCAGCAGGGAGTCCGCCTCAAACCCCATGAGCAGCAGCGCCAGGACCATGTCGACGCCGGTCATGAACAGCATCAGCCCGATCGAGACGATCGGGGCGGACTGCGACAGGCGCTCGCGCGCGAGGAGCGCCATGAACGGGAGGATGAGGAGACCGACCGTCCAGATCAGGATCCGGACGAAGACGCTCGTGTCGTAGATCCAGACGCGGAAGTACGGGATGGAGAAGACCGACTTGTCGAGGTTCGTGCGGTACCGGCCGATGAAGATCCCGTCCCCGGTCTTCACATCGACGATCCGGATCTTCACGTCCGCGTAGCTGCGCCCCTCGTCCACGACGAGCGCCTCCACGCGCCCGAACATCACGCACTCCGCCTCGAGCTTCTTCCCGAACTCGATCGCCTTGTCCGCGCCGATCGGGGAATCCTTGTCGTTTCCCACGATCTTGTCCCACCACTCCCGCCACGTCGGTTTCTCGACGACGTCGAACAGCCCCCGCGCCTCCAGCTGCTCCGTCAGCGCCGTCGCCACCAGCCCGTCGGGGTCGTTCCGGAACGGCGCCACCGCGAGGGACCGCCCGGTCCAGCGGAACCGCATGTCCTCGACGGCCAGCCGCGCGACGTCCGCCGCGAGCCCTTTCTTCACGGGCTCCAGCGTGTCGGTGGCCGCGAGGAGCGGAAGCGCGAGGAGGGCGCAGAGGCAGGCGGTCCGGGCGGTGCGCATCGGCGGCGATGATATCCCATCCCGGAGCGCCGGGAACGAACGTTCTCCGGCCGCGGGCGGGGTCAGCGGCTCCCGGACTTCCGGGCGGGTTCTCCGCCGAGCCAGAGGAAGCGGAACGTCGCCTCACGGTCGGGGACGACCCTCCTCACCGCCGCGGCATAGATCGACTCCTGCGTCTCGTACCTGCGGCTTTCTCCTCCGGTCTTGTAGTCGCGGATGTGGAGGCGCCCGTCCTTTTCGAAGAGGAGGTCGATGACGCCGACGATGCAGCGGACGCCGTCGAGGGGCATCGAGAACGGGACCTCGCGGCCGAGGATGGTGCCGGCGGCGATTTCCTTCGCGGCGTCGGAGGAGAGGAAGGCGGCGAGCATGTCCCGGGCGCGCGGGAGGACTTCGCCCCGCGCGGCCGCGGGGAGGTCGGCGGAGGCGCGGGCCAGCGCCGCGTCGAGGTCGTCCCCGGCGAAATTCCACCGTTCCAGCACGCGATGAACCAGGATTCCCAGGTCCCGCGCGAACCGGGACTCCCAGGCGTGTCCATGGACGCGGGGGGCGTCCTCTTCCCGGTGCATCAGGCCCGACGGGGAATCGATGGCGGGAGTTTTCATTTCGCGTTCCCACTCCTCCCGCCGCAGCCGCCACGTGTCCTTTTCCCCGACGGAGGGGTGGGCGAGGCCCTGCACGTGCGGCGCGCGAACGGCCGCGGCCGCATCGGCGTCCTCCTCCTGGAACGCCCCCGGGGGGACAAGGTCGAGGAACGCGCCGTTCCCGGGTCCGCAGCGGGACAGGACGAGGGCTTCGCGCGCGCGGGTGCAGGCGACGTAGAACAGCCGGACGCGCTCGGCGTCCTCGCGGCGGCGGGACTCGTCGGCAAGCCAGGCCCAGGCCGGCGTCGTGGCTTCGCCGGCGCGGGCCGCGAATCCTCCCGCAGAACGGAGAAGGAGGTCTTCGGTCCCGGCGCGGCGCGGCGGTGTGTGCAGGCCCGCGAGGATGACCACGGGCCACTCGAGGCCCTTGGCCGCGTGGATCGTGGACACGCGCACGACCTCGTCGTCGGGCTCGGCCAGCGGGGACTCGGCCTCGCGTTCCACGTCCAGGAGGCGGCGGCCGAGGCGGTCGGCGAACACAGCGAGGGAGAGGTCCGGGGAGGTCCAGCGCGCGGCGAGGGAGGCGAGCTTGTCGAGATTCGCGAGCGCCTGTTCTCCATGCGCGGAGATGGCGGCGGCCGCGCGCAGGCCGGATTCGTCGAGGATGAGGTGAACGGCCTCGGCGACGGGAAGGCGCAGTGCGCGCGAGCGGAGGTCGCGGAGGAGTGCGAAAAGGTCTCCGGCTCGGCCGGGGGGGTTGTCCCGGGAATCGGGGGTCCCGGCGGCGAGAATGTCCTCGAAGGTCAGCCCCCCGACGGGCGAGCGCATGACGCCGGCGAGGGAGAGCGCGTCGTCGGGGCGGGCGACGGCGAGGAGGAGATTGATGGCATCCCGGATCTCCTGGGCCTCATAGAAGAACTGTTCCCGGGTGACGACGTAGGGGATCCGGCGCTCGCGGAGCGCGTGGAGGTACTCCTGCAGGTGGGTGGACTGCCGGAGGAGGATCGCGATGTCGCGGAAGCGCATCGGCTTGTCGACGACGGCGTCGCCGTCCTCGACCTCGATGCGCAGCTTCCCCCGGTTGTCCCGGATCCAGTTGCCGATGGCGGCGGCCTCGGCGCGCGCGGCGGACGGCGCGTCGCCGGCGTCCGGCGCGGTGCGGAGCGTGACGATGCGGCCGCTCAGCGACTTCAGCGCGCGTGCGGCGACCAGCGTGGCGGGGGAGGCCTGGATGCCGGGTTCGTGGACGAACGCGGAACCGAAGACGGCGTTGACGGCGTCGACGACCCCCGGCTGGCAGCGGAAGTTCCTGGTGAGTTCGAGGTCGAGCGCCCCACCCGCGACGAGCTGGGCGCAGACCGAGTCGTAGACACCCAGGTCCGCCCCGCGCCACGCGTAGATCGACTGCTTGGGGTCGCCGACGACGAAGACGGAGCCGGGGCGCGGCACCAGCGTGCGCCAGTCGGCTCCCGGCGCGGTGAACGGGGACGCGAGGCGCAGCACGATCTCCGCCTGGCGCTCGTCGGTGTCCTGAAATTCGTCCACGAGGAAGACGTGGTCCCGGAACCGGCGCGCGGCGCGCGGCGACGCGGACGCCAGCGTCCGCGCCAGGGCCAGCAGTCCGTCGAACGAGAGGCGCCCGGCAGGGAGGCAGGCATCGCGGAATTCCTCGGCGAAGCCGCGGAGGAGGCGGACGCACG
>JABWAY010000389.1 GCA_013360825.1 Candidatus Brocadiia bacterium
GGCCTCGGCGCGCACGGCGCGGAAGGTCGCGATCCGGCAGGCGGAGAGGTCCAGCCCCGGGATCCAGCGCCGGAGCTCGGCCGCCGCTTCCGTCCGCACCGCCCCGTCCTCGGGGGCCGCGGCACACTTCTCCGCCACCTCCCCGCCGATCGACCAGACCGTCTCCGATCCGACCTGCGCCGAGGTCACCGTGATCCGGGTCTTCCCGCCCACGACGCAGTGCCCGTACAGCGGGGACAGCGCGGGGCCGCGCAGCAGCGTCATCGCGAGCGGACGGCGCTGCATCAGTTCCTCCCCGCAGCCGACCGCCCGGGAGAGCTCCCCGTTTCCCTCCCCCGCGGCGAACACCACCGCGCGGGGCCGGAACACCAGCGATCCGAACCTCACCGCCTCCCCCTCGAACCGCGGCCGCTCCGCCACCGCGAAGACACGGCCGCGATGCGCCGCCGCCAGCGCCTCCACCACGCTCCCGGGATCCAGCACCGGCTCCGGCATCGACCAGACCTTGAGCGCCGAGGCCCGGATCGCCGCAGGCCACTGATCGTCGGAAACCTCGACCGGCTTCGCCGCCAGCATCCCCGTGCCGACCACGATCGCCATCAGCCCGCGCTCCTTCAGGTTCGCAAGCGTCGACCCCCGCGGAACCCAGAGGAGGCACCCGGGGGACAGAATCCGCGCGGCGCTCAGGTCCGGCCCCGCCCCGCGCCCCGCCAGCGCGTCCAGCCACCGCGCCGGCATCCCGCGGATCGCCTCCACCGCCGCCCCGTCCGCCTGCTCCAGCAGCATGTACTTCCCGCCGCCGTGGATGATCCCCTGCGAGGCCACCGTCTGTCCGCTCCCCAGCGCCCCCGCCTCGACCAGCGCCGCATTCCAACCGGACCTCCGCAGCGCATCCAGGGCCCAGAGCCCCGCGACCCCTCCGCCGAAGACGAGGACGTCGAGGTCGGTCACGCGAGGCGGTCCACCAACCGGAACTTGGACTGGTCGGCCGGCTTGGCGGGGCCTGCCCCCGCCGACAGCGGCACGAGGACCAGTTCACCGCACTGGATCGCGACCATCGTCCCCGTCTTCCCCGCCATCATCGCGTCCATCGCGCGCGTCCCGTAGCTGCTCGCCAGCACCCGGTCGCGCGCCGTCGGCGTCCCCCCGCGCTGCATGTGCCCCAGAATGCACGTCCGCACCTGGCTCCCCGCCAGCTTCGCAAGACGCTTCGCCAGCGTCAGCGCCCCTCCCTGCTCCTCCCCCTCCGCCACCACGATGATGAGCGAGTGCTTCCCGGAGTCCCACCAGTTCCGGATCCGCTTCATCAGGATCGGCATCTCCTTGTGCGCCTCGGGGATGAAGACCGCCTCGGCCCCGCCCGCGATCGCCGCGTCCACCGCGATGTGCCCGTTGTTCCGGCCCATCACCTCGACCAGGAAGATCCGGTCGTGCGAAGCGGCGGTGTCGCGGAGCTTGTCGATCGCGGCGACCGCGGTGTTGAGCGCGGTGTCGAAGCCGATCGTGATGTCCGTCCCCGGCAGGTCGTTGTCGATCGTGGACGGAACGTGGACCACCCGGACCCGCTCCTCCTTCCAGAGCGCCAGCGCGCCCTTGATCGTCCCGTTCCCGCCGATCGTGACGAGCCCGTCGATCCCGACCTGGCGGAGGGACTCCGCGGCCTTGCGGCGCCCCGCGCGCTCGTACATCTCGGGGCAGCGGGAACTCATGAGCATCGTTCCGCCGCGCTGGATGACGTTGGACACGGAACGGGACGTGAGGTCGTTGAGATCCCCCTCGATCAGCCCCTGGTACCCGCGCCGGATCCCCGTCACCGCGACCCCCTGCGCCAGCGCGGAGCGCACGACGGCCCGGATCGCGGCGTTCATGCCCGGCGCGTCCCCGCCGCTTGTCAGGACGCCGATGCGCTCGATCAGAGGAATGGGGGGATCTCCCGTAGGATGAGGGGGACAGCTTAGCGGGTGACGGAGGATTGTCGAGACGGATCTCACCGGCACGGGAGACTACAATCCTGCCGCCACCGTCTCCGCCGTGCACGGCCGCCCTGTTCCTTCGCACCCCCCGCACGACGGGATCCCCAGGCAGAGGAGAAACCCATGATCCGCGGAATGCACGGGATGTTCTACACGAGCGAACCGGAGAAGCTGCGGGCGTTCTTCCGCGACACCCTCGGATTCAGCGGGGTCGACGTCGGAGGCGGCTGGCTCATCTTCGACATGCCCGAAGCCGACCTGGGCTGCCACCCCGCCGACGCGACCCCGGGCGGCGCCTCCGGAACACCCAGCATCAGCTTCTACTGCGACGACATCCGGAAAACGGTGAAGGAACTCAAGGGGCGCGGCGTGGAGTTCACGGCGGAGATCGCCGACCACGGGTATGGACTCGTGACGTTCTTCAGGGCCCCCGGCGGATTCAGCATCCAGCTCTACCAGCCGAAGTACGAAAAGGGGAAGAAGCGCTGATGCGCGCGGCCCCGGCGCCGACCGGAGGTCAGCTCGCCGGCCCCTGCTCGGCAGGGTTCACCAGCTGGAACCAGTTCCCCCAGGGGTCGGAGAACGTCAGGCATCGCTCCGACCCGTCCGTGCCGCGGAAGGCGAGCCCCCGGTCTTGGAGCGCGGCGACCTCGCGATCGAGATCGTCGGTGTAGAGCACGAGCGCAATCGCCGTTTCCTGGTAGCTCGCGGCCGCGGGCGGCGTCCCGGGCCGGAGCAGGATCGTCAGCCCGTCCTTCGTCATCCAGACGACCTTCCCGTCGTGCTGGATCTCGCCGATCTCGAATCCCAGCACCTCGTGGTAGAAGTCCTTCGCCCTCGACGGGCTCGGAACGAACAGCTCGATGTGGCCGGGAGTCATGGGCATGGGACGTCCCTCGGGGGCACGGCTGAGGACAGGCCTACCGGTTCCGCTCGACGAATTCCTGAATCTCCCCGGCGAACGCCGGGGCCTTCGTGACCGGCGGCCCGCAGGCATCCGCGACACACGCATACGCCGCCAGCGTCGGCGGATAGTCCAGCCCGGCGTGCGACACCGGCTCCCCGCGCGACTCCAGCACCGTCACCGTCTTCCAGGGGTGCGCGAACCGGTCCGCCTCCACGATCATCGCCGCAAGCTCGTCCTTCGGCCCCACGATCACGATGTGCAGCGGATACCGGCGGAGCTTCGTCAGCGCGATCCCGAACTCGGCGCTGTACGCCGCGTACTGCCGGGCTTCCGCCCCCAGAGCCTGAAGCGCCTTCTCCCCGGCCGTCTTCCACGCCTCGTCCCCCTGCACGTGCGACAGCCGGACCAGGAACCCGGCCGCGCGCGCATTGTCCGCGGACTTGCGGATCGGGATCCGCAGGCGCCCCGGTGCGGCCGGGTCGGGGGGACGGTCGAACAGGCCGCCGTCCGCGTCGGCGAGAGCCCGGATCCGCGCCCCG
>JABWAY010000046.1 GCA_013360825.1 Candidatus Brocadiia bacterium
CCGAAAAAGCGGACAGGTTTGGGTGCGCACCCCGAAAGGGGTCACGCAGGGCGTTTTCCGAGGGAAACGCGCCGGGCTATGTCAGGATGTCTGGATTCGAGTTGACGTCTCCGAAGTCCGGTTGCGCGGCACTTTCAAGACGGTCTGTCTGGAACCGGCGGACCTTCGTTCCTCCCTGTGCCCGATCTGCGGTTCGGCCGGCAACAGCAGGGTCCTGACGAAAGTGCAGGCCGGCGAGACGTCGGCCCTCGAGTCGCACTTCTGCAACGCCTGCGAACACCGATACTTCGGGCGCGGCCCGACCGCAGAATGGTTCCAGAAATACTACGCGAACGAATGGGATACCGGAGCCGCGGATTCGCCCGCCAGCGGGTCTTCGCTTCGAAAGGCGGCGAAGAGGATTCCGCTCGCCGCCGCGACCAGGAGATTCATCAAGCGCCGCCTGCTGGGAACGATGGACTACCGTGTCATGCAGCTGTTGCCGATGCTGTTCGGCGTTATCGGCGGCGATGGCGCGCACTACATCAACCAGCCGGGCATGAAACGTGTCCTCGAGGTCGGCTGCGGCGCGGGCGCCGTGCTGCATGAAATGGGGCGAATGGGGCTGGAGGCGGTTGGGACCGAAGCGTCGCCCGCGCGCGTGGAGCGTTGCCGCAACCAGGGACTGGATGTTTACGAGTGTCCGGTGGACAGCATGCGGCCGGTCGAGTCGAAGGGCCCGTTCGACCTGGTTTACTCCATACATGTGCTGGAGCATATCTCCGACGCAATGGCACACTTCAAGGCCATCTCGACGGTCCTGCGTGACGGTGGCTACGTGTACGTCCAGGTCCCGCATGTTTCGTTTGGCGAGGTGCTGGTCTTGCAGGCGCACTATCCGGGGCACTGTCACGGTTTCTCGGCGCGTTCCTTGTCGCTTCTGCTGGAGAACTGCGGATTTTCGGTTGTGCGGTGGCAAGTTGACGACAACGTGCAGATTCTGGCGCGCAAGACAGGCGCGCCGCCGATCTCCCAGGCGCCGAAGAACACGGCGTGCCTGGAGAGGCTGATTGAACCGCTCGCGCGTGCCGTCCGGGACGGACGCGAAGTATCCTATCTCTGGCACCGGTGCCACGCGCGGGTCGAACACAATCCTGGGGAGCCGCCGCTTTACCTGGACCCGGAGAATCTGAACCGAGGGAGCACCACGAACCCGTCGTCCGTCCGGATCAGCTGCAGTTCGCCGGACGGGGACCTGAATTTCCCGGTCGTATTTGTCCACAAGGGCCCTGGTGCACCGATGTGGCTGAAGGTCAATTGAGCGGGCGATCAACGAATGGGAACTTCGAAACCGCTCTCTGCGCCGGCGGCCGCGGGAATTTCGCCACGATCGCAAATCCAGCGCGAACAAGCGCGTCGGCGCACAAGTTTCGTCGCGCGGAAACACGCGAGCGGCGGCCGTGGCGAGATTGAAGATCCCTGGAGGGTACTTCGTGAACGGAGGTCGGCCTTCTCATCCCATCTCAGGGCGGTGTGAGGCCAGGAGAGGAGATTCTCGACGACGGCGTCGTCGATCGCGCCCGCTTCCTTGAGCAGGTGCAGGATCTTGTGGCGGAAGAGTCTCTCGATCGTCTCCTTCGCGGGGACCTCCGACACGGGCGCGAATGTCCCGTCGAGGCGGAAGGCGCCCCAGGAGACCAGAAGGCGGGCGTGAGGATGCCAGTCGAGCAGGCTGCTGTACGTCTGGAGGCACGCGACCCCGCCCGGTCGAAGATCCTGAGCGAGCGAAGAGGCAGCGGCTCTTGCATGAATGCGCGAGCAGGAACCCGGCGCAACGCTCAGGGCAAGATCTGAAGCAGGCCTGCGCGGGCCGAGGGTTCGGGAGAAGTCGCGGCCCGGATCGCGGTACAATGCGGCCATGTGCGAAGAAGAACTCCGCCGCCATGAACTCGCGCAGGTCGCGGACGCGAAACACCTGACCTGCCAGGAACGCTTCAACGAGGGCGTCCGGTTGTCGGCGCTCGCCCGGAGAATCTGGCTGGCGTCGCCCTACCGGGAGGGCGCCGAACCGCGGATCGACGAAGCGGATCGAAGAGTTCACCTCGCGGAGCTTGGATTGCTGACGCCTTCCGATGCCTGAGCCGAGGTCATTCGACGAGTACTTCATTGCCGTCCTCGAAGCACTCGAGGAATCGAAGGCGGCCTATGCGCTGATCGGCGGGCTGGCGTTCAACGCTTATGCACAGTCCCGCGGAACCAAGGACGTCGATGTGATGCTCGGCGGCACGGCGATACAGCTGCCTGCGGTCCTTGAAGCCCTCGCGCGGCGCGGCATCGCGAACGACGTGACCACGCACATCAAGGAGCTGTCGCAGGATCAGGTCACATTCATGAAATCGGCCGACGGCCGGCTCGACATCCTGCGCCCCCGGCTGCCCTTTCACCGGAGGGTGGTCGAACAGGCGATCCCCTTCAGTTTTGAAGGCCATCCGGTTCGCCTGGCCAGGCCAGAACACATCATCGTTCTCAAGGCGATTGCCGGACGTCCCCGCGACCGGCAGGACATCGAGGAGATCCTGGAGTTCCAGCAGGAGCGGATAGACAGGTCGCTGATCTTGCGGGAGGTTGACGAGGTCCTGCCCGCCGGGAATCCGAACCGGGTCTGGCTGGAGGATGCGCTGTCGAAATCGCCGGGCTCTTCCGGTTGAAGCCGCCAGTTCCCGATTTCGCGACACCGGGCTCGCGGATCCGCACCATTCTCGAGAAGCTCTATCGAGACAGAATCGTGCTCGTCGGGACGCCGATCGACGACGGGGTCGCACAATTCACGGTCGACGGACCCGCCTGCCTTGCGGTCCTCGAGATGGTCCCCGACAACGCGAGCGCGAAACAGGGAGTGGAGCAGAGCCGGCAGGCGAAGGGGGGCAGTGACGCGGTCCGCCGGCACTTGGAAATCTCTTCGCCTGCTGAAGGGCTCAGGCGCCCTGCATCCATATCGAAACGGCCCACCCGAGATTCGCCACTCCGATGGCAAGCATCACGACGGGGGCCGCGGACCGCGCCCAGGAAGGCCATGTGGGTCAGGAACCGCAGAGTCTCTTTTGCATCGGCGCGCGGCCGCCGCCCTCGATGCCTTTCGCAAGGCCGCAGAATTTGAGGGCCGCGAATCCGGATGTCCGCGATCTCGGACTGCAGAAGCTCGCGATACTCGGAAACGACCGGCATCCGCCAGAGACGCTGGCCCGCGCGCCTGGAAGCGGCGTCGAGGCCGGTGGCGAGGTTGTCGTCGTCCCCGCCGACTGCGCAGGGCGGGTCCGTTTCCGGCCTCCGGCGAAAGCCGCCAGGATCAGGAGCACGGCGGTCCATCGCACGAGGTTCCGGACTGTGACTGGCAGCATGGGTCTCTCCCGGGTGTCGCGGCGCTGCCGGCCGGGGGGGAATTGCCCCGGTGGCGGATGCCGTCCCCCTCCTGTCACCGACGGCGGTCGACGTGTTTCGGAGAATCCGGCCGCGGGATCCCCCTTCCCCGTGCGATTCGGCTACCGCTGAGGCACAATTCCGTTCCCTCGATCCCTGGAGCCCCCATGCGCCACCTGCCGCCCTTCCTCCTCCTCCTCGCGTCGGTCGCCGCCGCGCAGGCCCCGGCGCCGTCCGATCCGTCCCGGGGCGCGCTCCAGGTGCCGGACGATCTCTGGGTGCAGGTCCTCGCGGTCCCGACCCCCGCCCGCCGCCCGCTCGGGTACACCGGCGACGAGATGCGGAACTACGGCGGCCGGGAGCATCTCCTCCGCTCGGTCGAGAATCTCTTCCGCGACCTCCGCACCGTGCCGCGCACGACCGGGCGGATCGCGGACGAGCTCATCAGGGTCGGGCAGGCGGGGAGTCCCGGGGAGGTCCTGCAGTGGTGCTGGGGGCTGACGGATGTTTCGTCGGGGCGGATGCTGGAAGCGCCGAAGGCGGGGGAGTGGGGGCTGCCGGGGATCGCCCCGGACGCGCCGCGCGAGGACGTGCTCCGCCTGCTCCTCGAGGTCATCGGCCCCGGCGACCAGGCGGGCGCGATCCGGGAATTCGGCGGGTTCCCCGACGGCGTCCAGCGCTTCCTCCTCCGCCTCGCGATCGCCCGGCGGCTGGCGCTTCCGTGGCTCTCCCAGTCGATCGAGCCGCCTGGGGACGACCCGGACGGCGAGGGGGTGCGGCGGTCGCTTGCGGCGCCGTGGACGGGGGAGGAGAACGGGCAGAGTGCGACGCGGGACGGGCGGTGTTTTGTGTGGATGCGCGAGGTGGACCGGGCGCCGCTGGCGTACGGGGCGGTGATTTTTGCGACGCACCTCCGCGGGGCGCTTGCGGAGTTCACGGCGTGGCGCGACGCCGGGGGACGTGCGGAGCTGGCGAAGATCGGGGCGCGGGACTGGCGCGGGCTGCCGGGGATGCGCGTCCTGGGGACCACGGACGACGAGATCCGCGGGGCGCAGCCGTCGATCGTGGTGGACCTCGGCGGAAAGGACCGGTGGCTCGGCCGCATCGGCGTTTCGAACGGCCCGCTGGACCCGCTCTCCGTGGTGATCGACGTCGGCGGGGACGACGTGTACGACGCGGGGGAGGAAGCGTTCGCGCTCGGGTGCGGGGTGTTCGGGCTCGGCGCGGTGGTGGATCTCGAGGGGAACGACGTGTACACGGTGAAGTCATCGGGGCTCGGGTGCGCGTGGTTCGGGACGGGGCTGGTGTGGGATGCGGCGGGGAATGATGTCTACACGGTGAAAGGGGAGTGGGGGCAGGGGGCGGCGCACATCGGCGCCGGGGTGCTCGTCGACCTCGCGGGGGACGACCGGTACGAGTGCGCGCAGCAGTCGCAGGGGATGGGGTCGACGCTCGGCTGCGGGCTCCTCCTCGACCTCGCCGGGAACGACGTCTACCACTGCCGCGACGAGGGAAACGTCAGCGCGCTCTACCTGAACCAGTCCGTCGCGATGGCCCAGGGGTGCGGGTTCGGGCGGCGGGCGGACATCGGCGACGGCCGGTCGCTCGCAGGCGGGTGGGGCCTCCTCGTGGACGCCGCGGGGGACGACCGCTACCACGCGCAGTGCTGGTCCCAGGGATGCGGCTACTTGTGGGGAATCGGCGTCCTCGAGGACCACGCCGGCAACGACGTCTACGAGAACGGGAAATACTCCCTCGGCGCCGGCGCTCACTACGCGATCGGCGTCCAGGTCGATCTCTCCGGCGACGACCGCTACAACGTCGGCATCGCCACCACGAAAAACCAGTTCCAGGGCCACGCGCGCGACGGCTCCTTCGGCGTCTCCATCGACGGCGACGGCAACGACCGCTACGCCCTCAAGAACATGTGCGGCGGCTCCGCCGACCTCGGCAGCCTCGCGCTCTTCTGGGACCGCCGCGGCGACGACGTCTACGAATGCGCCATGGAACAGGGTCTCGGCGACCCCCCGCCGCTCGGCTCCGCCACCGTCTACCCCCCGTTCCGCGCCTTCCGCGACGATCTCCCCTCCGTCGGCGTCTTCCTCGACACCGGCGGCCGCGATACCTACTCAGGGGATCCTCGGGGAGAAGCAGGAGCGCGCGAAGGGAAGTCCTGGCGCGAATCGCGGGGGGCGAATTCGTTCGGCGTGGGGATCGACGTGGAGTGGGGGAAGTAGCACGGATTGCAGTGAGCGAACCTGCACCGCTTCAATCCTTAACGTCCGACGGACAAACAGCGAGGCCTTGTGAAGATCCTGAAACCTCTCCGGACCCTGGACGACTTTCGCGCGCACTACGACAACGGCGGCCATCCCTGGAATCTCTTCTCCTACCCCCGCGACCGTGTGCTCACTCCCGGAGAAGTCGCCAGCGCGGCCGGGGATCTTTTCGCGGGCGCCATGGTAGTGCTGCGGTTCGAGGTGCTTCGGGACGGACTCCCGCCGCGCGAGTCCGCCGAGGCCCTCCGGATGCTCGACGCGTCCATGAGGCGCCGACACCGGAAGCACGAACCGCGGCGCGTACGGCCGAGGCGATGGGCGGCCGGCCCGGCCGGCAGGATGGCCATCGTCACCGGGATCGCGACCCCTCATCCCCACCCCCTGACCGTTGCGGGCGATGTGCGCGTCGCGTCCATGGATCCGGAATGCGTGATGCCGAGCCTTATCCCTCTTCGCCAGTGTGCGCGCCTCTACTTCGTCCACGAAGAGGGGGGGGAAGCGACCTCCGGATGCCTGATGGCGGTCTTCGGGGGCCGGGTCAACCTGCCGCCGCGCCTCCACCGCTTTGCCGGCATGCTGCTCGACACTGTGACCGGCGGTCTCCGCTCGAAACCCACCCGTTACCTGATGGGGCAGTTCGCTGTTCCCGTGTGATGCGGGCGGAGTTCGAACCGCGCTCCGGGGTATCACTTCGCCCGCGTGATAAACTCGACGGGATGGACGCCGACAAACACCGGAGCTGGCTTGCAGGGATCGAGCGACTCCGGGCTGCGACCCCGGACGATCGCCTGCGCGCCGCCGCCGACCAGCGGAGGATCGGGTTGGAACTCCTCCGTGGCGGCATCAAGGCGCAGCACCCGGACATTTCGGACGAGGAACTCGATCGCAGGACCGGCGAGGCGATCTTCGGGCAGGAAGTCTGGAGGGAGATCTGTGAACGGAGACGACGTTGTCAGACGGGTGATTGACGGGCTCGACAGGATCGGAGTCGACTACATGGTCGTGGGCTCCTACGCCTCAAACGCGTGGGGGAGGCCGCGCGGCTCCTACGACGCGGACCTTGTCGTCCGGACCAGCGAGGCGGATACCAGGCGGATCCGCGAGGAGTTCCAGGATGAGTTCGCGCTCGAGCCTGAAGCTCTGGCCCGGGATCTCGCCGCTGGGAGGATGTTCAATCTCATTCCGAGAAGCGGGTACTTTAAGGTCGACCTGATTCCCCTGCGCGACACCGAATTCGCCCGCGAGGAATTCTCCCGTCGCCGGCGGGTCTCAGCACTGGGGCGCGAAGTCTTCATGGCCTCGCCCGAAGACACGATCCTCTCCAAACTGGACTGGTATCGAAAGGGCAACCAGGTTTCGGCCAGGCAGGTTGAGGACGCCCGCGATATCTACACCCTCCAGCGATCCGCGTTGAATGAAGCCTATCTGGATGAATGGGCACACAAACTGGGGATTGAGGACGCCCTCGCCCGCGTCCGGGCCTGACCCGATCCGGCACCGTCGACCGGCCTCCCGGCTCCGCCCCCGCCGAAACCTTGCCGCTCCCCGACCCTGTGGTAGAACGATTTCATGAAAACTCCACTTCGCGTCGCCGTCACCGGCGCCGCCGGCCAGATCGGCTACTCCCTGCTGTTCCGCATCGCGTCCGGCGCCATGTTCGGCCCTGACCAGCCCGTGATCCTGCAGCTCATCGAAGCGCCGATCGAGAAGGCCATGCAGGCGCTGCAGGGGGTCTCGATGGAACTGGACGACTGCGCGTTCCCGCTTCTCAAGGGCCAGGTCCTCACCGACGACCCGAACGTCGGGTTCAAGGACGCGAACTGGTGCCTGCTCGTCGGGGCGAAGCCGCGGGGGGCGGGGATGGAGCGGGCGGACCTCCTGAAGGACAACGGGAAGATCTTCATCGGGCAGGGGAAGGTGATCGACGCGGTGGCGGCGGGGGACGCGCGGGTCGTCGTGGTCGGCAACCCCGCGAACACCAACTGCATGATCGCGGCGAGCCAGGCAAAGCGGTTGCCCTCGGACCGATACACGGCGATGGTGCGGCTGGACCAGAACCGGGCGCAGGCGCAGATCGCGAAGAAGTCCGGGCGCGACCTGACGGACGTGAAGGACGTGTTCATCTACGGGAATCACAGCCCGACGATGTTCCCCGCGTACGCGCACGCGACGATCGGCGGGAAGCCTGCGGCGGGGGTGATCAACGACACCGCGTGGCTGCAGGGCGCGTTCTGCGAGACGGTGGGGAAGCGCGGCGCGGCGATCATCGCGGCGCGCGGGCTTTCGTCGGCCGCGTCCGCGGCGAACGCGCTGGTCGATCATGTGCGCGACCTGCGCACGCCGGGGGTGGTCCACTCCGTCGGCGTGAAGTCGGCGGGGGAGTACGGGTTCGACCCGGAGGTCTGGGCGGGGATGCCGGTGCGCACGACGACCCCGGGGTCGTGGGAGGTCGTGCGCGGGTACGCCATGGACGACTTCGCGAAGACCAAGCTCGCCGCGACGAACAAGGAACTGGTCGAGGAGCGGGCGCTGGTCGTGGACATGCTGAAGGGGTAGGGGCGCCGCCTCCCGCGGGGCTACTTCACGTTCGCGATCAGCATCTCCCGCTGCACGAACTCGTTCCCCTTTGTGTTCACGCCATACGTCGTCGTGTTTGCGATGTGGTCCACGTTCACGAACGCGGGGTAGGTCGTCGCCACCGTGTCCGAGGTCTTCACGATCACGGTGATGGCGAGGACCGACCGGTCGCTGAATTCCCAGGACCTGGTGCCGCTGTCCCAGGTCGCGGTCTGGCGTCGGTCGAAGTTCTCCATGTGGCAGCGCGTCATCAGGATCTCGTCGTTCGGGTACTTCGCCTTCCAGGCCTCCACGACCTTCGCGCGAAGATCCTCCTTGTCCCCGCCCTTGTATTTCTCCGCCGGCGGACGCGCCTCGGCGATCAGCAGGTCCTTGAGCCCGGCCGCGCTGGCGTCGATCTTCGATTTGGAGGACGCCCACGCCGCTTCCATCGTCTTCAGTCGGGCGTCGTCGGCCGGCACGAGGGCGCGGCAGACCTTGATCCGGAGCTCCGCCTGGTCGAGCTGCTGCCGGACGCCGCCGCTGAAGAACGCAGGTTTCTTTTCCGCGGCCGCCTTCGCCGCCATCTCCTCGGCCTTGGCGAGGAATCCCGGGACTTCACTTTCCGCGTCCCCGAAGAACTTCGTCGCCTCCTCCTGGAAGCTCTTGATCCCCTTCGACATCGCGTCGTACCGGCGGTAGAGCGGGCTCTCCTTGCCGCCCGTCAGAACGATGAGCGGGCGGTACACCTTGAAGCGTTCCTGCGACCAGGTCACGACCTGGGGGAATTCCTTCGCGAGCTCTTCCACGAGTTCCGGCCGGGAGAGGAACCCCTTGAACTTGTACGCGGTGGCGAGGGTGTCGATCTGCTTGAAGTCCGCGTCGAGATCGGGGTAGTTCTTCGGGTCGGCGAGTTTCTCCATTTCGGCCTGTTTCGCGGCGTAGGACTCCCGGAATTTCGCCACCTCGGCCCGGGCGGTCTCCGTCCAGTCGTTCAGCGCCTTGACGCGCGGGTCGTCGGCGGGGCAGTTGTTTTTGGCGAGGTCGGCCTGGATGGCGTCGGCCTTCGCGAGGACTTCGTCGCCTTTGTTCGTGTACCCCTTGAAGAACGACGGGGGGATCAGCATCTCGGGCGTGAGCTGCCCCATTTCCTTCGCGTAACTGTCCTGCATGTCCTTCAGTTTCTTCGCGCCTTCCTTCTGGTTCCGTTCCTGCCGGTCGACCGCCTGCTTCTGCGGGTAGGAAAGCTCGCCGGCACGGGCGAACGAGGCGGTGAGGGCGACGGCCAGGGCGACAGGGATTGCGGATCGCATCGATGGTCTCCTCGGGTGTTTCGACCGTGGGCGCGGCAGGTCCGGGTGCGGGATCCTAACGCGTCCCGGGATCGGATATTGCATGGAATCCCGGAGCCGCCGCCGGTACAATCCGGGCATCTCAGGGAGCGCGCCACGCTCGGAGGATTCACGATGAAAGTCCTGATGCTCTGCCTGGTCGTTGCCGCACCACTGGTCACGGGTTGCCGCCATCACAGGCGCCACCACTACCTGCACGACCACGCGCCGGTCTGCTCGCCGGCGGGGCATGTCGTCCACGAGGTCGTGGTCCACACGCCGCGTGTCGTCGTCTCCCCCGTGATCCACGCCGTCCGCCCGGCGTGCGGGCCCGTCTACGTGGCCCCCGTGTACCACCACCACAGGGCATTCTCGCCGCACCGGCACCGCCACGGCCGGTAGCCGTCCGCGGATCCCGTCTTGATCCGCGCGCCCTTCCCCGCGTAGGCTCGCTCCATGCCTGATCTCCCGCAACTGCTGCGCGAGTTCCCGGTCGGGGTCTGGGTCGGCCGACCCCCGGACGGCCGCGGGATCTACGCGAACAGGAAATTCGCCGAGATTCTGGGGGTCGGGCTGTCCGAGCAGAGCAGGATCGAAGATGTCCCGGAGACCTACGCCGTCCGGGATTCCCGCGGCCGGCCATTCCCGGTGGATCAGCTGCCGTTCAGCAGGGTCCTGGCGACGGGCGGTTCCGTCGTCGTCGAAGGAATGGTCATCCACCGCGCCGACGGCCGGCGCGTTCAGATCCGCGCTTTCGGATACCCCCTCCGCAGTGCCGCGGGTGAGATCGAGTCCGTCGTCGTCGCATTTGTGGACACGACGACGGAGGCGCAGTACCGGGATGAGCGGGACAGCGTCGAGGCACGGCTGGCGCTTGCGGTCAATCACGCTCCGATCGTTGTCTGGGCCGCCGACATGGCGGGCATTGTGACCCTCTCCGAAGGGGCGGGGCTCCGGCCCCTCGGGGTCACGTCCGGCCAGCTCGTCGGAGCCGATCTTTTCGCGCTGTACGGGGACCACCCGACGATTCCCGGTCATCTCCGGCGGGCCCTCGGCGGGGAGTCGTTCGGCTACTCCAGCGAGGTCGGCGCGGCGATCTACGACACCTGGCTCTCCCCCCTCCGGGATGCGGCAGGTCTGCAGACCGGAATCATCGGGATCTCCCACGACGTCAGCGACATCCGGCGGCTCCAGGCCCGTGCCGTCCAGGACGACCGGATCCAGGCGCTCGGCACGCTCGCGGCCAGCGTCGCCCACGAGATCAACAACCCCCTGACGTGGGTGCTCGGGCACGCAGGACAGGCCGGGCGCGCCATCGACGCGCTGGAGGCCTGCCTGCGGGAAGGGTCCGACGCCGTTTCCGCGCTGGCCCAACTCCGCGAACACCTCGACCTCATCCGGCAGGGCGCGGAACGGATGGCCGGGATCACCCGCGACCTCCGGACCTTCAGCCGCGTCGACGAGGGCCCCCCGACCCGGGTCTCCTGCGTCGATGTCGTCCGGTCCGTCCTCCGGCTCGTCGGGAACAACGTCCGTTCCTCCGCGGGCGCACTGCTGGACCTGCAGGAAACGCCGGCGGTGCTGATCCCTGAGTCCCGCCTCGTGCAGGCCGTCCTGAACCTCGTCACCAACGCCCTCCAGGCGGCCGAGTCCGTCGCGGAACCGGATCGGGCCGTCGAGATCCGGACGTACTCCGATGCCGGCGACGCCGTGATCGAGGTCGCGAACTCCGGCCCGGGGATCGCACCCGCCGATCGCGAACGGATCTTCGAGGCCTTCTACACCACCAAGGCGATCGGCCAGGGAACCGGACTCGGTCTCTTCGTCAGCCGGAACATCGTCCGCAGCGCCGGAGGCTCCCTCCTCGTGGACGACCGTCCGGGCGGAGGCGCACGCTTCAGGATCCGCCTTCCGGCCGCCGCCGCCGTTCCCCCCGCCCCGTCCCCATCCCCGGTGGCTCACCCGGACCAGGCCGTCGCGCACGAGGGCCGGATCCTGGTCATCGACGATGACCCCCTGGTGGCGGACGTCCTGATCGAGGAACTCCGGCACGCCGGCTACACGCCGGTCCGCGTCCCGCCCGGGGCCGGCGCGCGGGACGCCCTCCTGGCCGGTGACTTCGACCTGGCGTACTGCGACCTCATGATGGCCGGAATGACCGGAATGGATCTGGCCGCCGAACTCGCCCGAAGCGCCCCCGGGGTTCTCCCCAGGGTCGTGTTCATGACCGGGGGCGCCTTCACGGAGGAGAGCCAGACGTTCCGGGACGCACGGGAGAGTGCGTGCGTGGACAAACCGTTCGACGTCGTGGCGGAGACGGAGCGGCGTCTGCGGCGGTTCTGAGATCTCCGGTCAGTGCCCGAGCACCACGCCGACGACCATCCGCACGGCGATCGCGACCGCCGCCAGGAGGAAGACCCACCGCACAAACCGCGCTCCCTGCGCGATCGCGATCGAACTCCCCACCCAGCTTCCGAGCGCGTTCGCAACCCCCATCGGGATCGCCACCGGCCAGATCACGAGCCCCTTCCAGATGAAGGTCGCCAGCGACGTGATGTTCGAGGCGAAGTTCATCGCCTTGGCGTTGCCGGTGCCGACGACGAAGTCGAAGCGGAGGAAGCGGACCATGACGAAGACGAGGAACGACCCGGTGCCGGGACCGAAGAAGCCGTCGTAGAAACCGATGAGGAGGCCCCCGGAGACGAGGATGGCGAGATTCCGCGGGGTCGGTCCGGCCCAGGCATTTTCCCCGCCGAACTGCGGCTTGAAGAACATGTAGAGCGCCATGAGGATGAGGAGGACGCCGAAGACGGGGCGGGTGATGCGGTCGTCGATTTTCCCGAGGGAGGCGACAGCGACCGCGCCGAAGACCGCGCCGATACCGGCCATCCCGCCCCCCAGCCACGCGACCAGGCGGTCCATCTTCCCGCGGAGCAGAAACCGGACGGTCGCGGTGGACGAGCCGCTGGTCCCCACGAACTTGTTCGTGCCGAGGACCTCGGGGATCGAGGGGCGGAACGCCAGCTCGATCGTCGGGATCGTGAGGATCCCGCCGCCCCCGGCCATGGCGTCGATCAGCCCCGCCGCGAAGGCGACGGCACAGCAGATCCCGGTGCGGGTCAGGTCGAGGTCGGGCACGCGGGGATTCTACCCGCCTACAGGAGCGAGGAGCCGGCCGCCACCCTGAGAAGGGCGGACGCGAGGCGCGAGAGCGCGGCGGAGAGCCGGTTCATGGAGACTGCATCGGCGGGAAGCGCCCGGAGGCTTGAGAAAATCCTTGCCCGCCCGGGCGAAATCCCGCCGAATCCCCCCATGAAGACACCCACCGCGAAGAAACCGCCGGTCCTCAAGGGAACACTGGTCACGCTTCGCCCCCTCGACCCGGCCAAAGACGCGCCGGGGTGGTTCGAGGACACGATCGACCCGGACCTGTGGAAATGGACGGACGACACGCAGCCGAAGACTGCGGCGGAGACGCGGGCGCAGCTCGAATCGTGGGTGAAGAACCCCGACCTGACGGTCTGGGCGGTCATCGACACGGCCTCGAAACGCATGGTCGGGACGGTGCGGGTCGAGCCCCGCCACGACGACGACCGGGTGATCATCGCCGACCAGGTGAACCAGATTTCCCGGAGCGTCTGGCGCAAGGGGCACCACAAGGAGGCCTGCCAGCTCGTCTTCGACTGGGCGTTCAAGGACATGGGGGCGGAAGAAATCCGGACGAAAGCCTGGGCGCCGAACGACAATTCATGGCGCTCGATGGAAGCGCTGGGTTTCGTGAAGGTGCGGGAAGGCGGGTACATGAATCCCGGGGTGGGCGTGCCGATGCCGATGCGGCACTACGTCCTGACGCGGAAGCAGTGGATGGGGCAGAAGAAAGGGAGCCTGAAGCGCTGAGGGGCGCGGGCTCCCCGGATTTTCAGGAAGGAATCGTCCCCGGCGCACCAAACAGGGCGGCCCTGCATCCGTCTCTCTTCCGCAACCTTCGCCGTTGAAGGGGGTTCGGTGAAGCGATAGACTTCCGGGTCTTCCCAGGGAGAGTGTGTGCTGAGAGCCGTCCCCGTCCTCGCCGTCGCCGCGCTTTTCGCGCTGGGCCTCTCCGTGGCTGCGGCGGATCCGCCGGATGTGCCGGGCGGGCTGTCCCCCGCGGACGGAACGGATGTGCGGGGGGAGCGGATCGCGCTGTCCTGGCGGGCGGTCGAGGGAGCGGCGGAGTACCGCGTGCGCTGGAGCGTCGGCGCGGCGGACGCCGGGACGACGGAGGCGCAGGTTCCCGCGGAGCGCGCCGTCTTCCTCCTCGACGGCCCCTTCCCCGACAACACGCACATCTTCTGGGCCGTGCAGGCCCGTGGGGGCGCCTGGAGCGAGACGGCGGACTTCTGGGTCGGCCGGGACATCGTCCCTCCGGAGGCGCCCTCGGATCTGGTGGCGCTCGGCGCGGCGGACGGCGTCGAGTTGCGCTGGACGGCGAGTCCCGCGGGGGACGCGGAAGGATATCGGCTGTACCTGCGGCCCGCGGGCGGCATCTACGGGGGCGGATCGTCGCTCGGGCTGGTCACCTCCACCACCGTCGGGAACCTCGTCCCGGGACTCAGCTACGATTTCATGCTCACGGCGGTCGATGCGGCGGGGAACGAGAGCGTCGGCGTGCTGGCGACCTGGGCCTCCGGGGCACGGGTGATCCTCCGCGGGATCGCCTGGCCGACGGTGCAGGCGGCGGCGGACCGGGCGGTCCCCGGTGACACGATCGAACTCGCCGCCGGGACCTTCCTCGAGGGGGTCAGCCTTCCCCCGGGGGTTTCCCTGCGCGGCGCCGGACCCGGACAGACGATTCTGGACGCCACGGGGGCCTCCGCCGGCGTGACGCTGGAAGCCAGCGACGCCTCCGACGGCGCGCTCAGCACGATCTCCTCCCTCACCATCCGCGGCGGTGCCGCCGGCGTGTGGGGAGGCGTGGCCCGCGTCCGGCTGGAGAATGTCGTGATCTGCCGCGCGGTCGGGCCCGGAATCCACCTGGACGCCGGCCGGCTCGACGCCGCCCGCGTGACCCTCTATGGCTGCGCCCAGGACGCGATCGTGACGGGGGCGGACGGGCTCGTCACCGACGCCATCATCGCCGGCAACGGCGGCGCCGGACTCCGCGCCCTCGGCCCCGGCCTCCGCCTCTCATGGTCCACGCTCTTCGACAACGTCCTCGGCCCGACGGCGGGCCCGGTTCAGGGCGGGGAAGGTGTGACCGGCGTGGTCGCCCGGTTCGAGAACGAGCGCGGCGACGATTTCCGGGTGCCGTCGGGCGACCCGACGGTCGATGCCGGCGACCCGGCGAGTCCGTACGCGCTGGAGCCGTCGCCGAACGGCGGGCGGGTGAATCTCGGGGCGTTCGGGAACACGTCCTGGGCGGCGGCGAGTCTTGCCTCTGCTGCGGGGAGCCGCATATCTGCGGACAGTTCGGCGGGGTCGGCCTCGTCCCGCGCGGACCGCTACTGCGTCGTGTCGACCGCGGCGTTCGGGTCGGACGGGGATGGCCGGGTGGAAGAGTTGCGCCTGCTGCGCGACCGGGTGCTGCGAGGATCCGGGGCGGGGGCGGCGGCGGTGGGGACCTATGAGAATGCGGCCGCGGGGGTTGCGCGGCGGGTCGGGCGTTCGGAGGTTTTGAAGGCGCTGGTGAGGTTCGGGCTGCCGCGTTCGGGGGAGTAGGGGGGCGCGCGCGAATTCGACGGAATTTGCTTGACGGTTTCGGAGCTTCCGACAAGACTGAGACTCAGTCTCAGAGTCAGCTGCCCCGATCACACCCACGCAGGCCCCTGACCTCGCCGTCGTCCGACCCAGTGCAGAGACCGAGTCTCATTCTCAGAGGAGTCCCGAGATGGGCGATGAACGCCAGATCTTCGAAACCTACCTCAAGGCCCACGAACTCCACCTCACCCAGCCCCGCGAAACCGTCCTCAAGGCGGTCTTCGCCACCCATGAACATTTCACCGCCGACGAACTCATCGCCCACCTCCGCACCCTCGGCACCCCGGTCTCCAAGGCCACCGTCTACCGGACCCTCGCCCTCCTCTCCGAATGCCGCCTCCTCATCGAACACGACTTCGGCCTCGGCCGGAAACACTACGAGCACGCCTCCGACCTCGAACACCACGGCCACCTCTACTGCACCGACTGCGGCCAGATCGTCGAGTTCTACGACGCCCGCCTGAATTCGCTGCAGGACCGGATCAGCCGGCAGGAAGGATTCGAGCCCGCGCAGTTCGTGGTCAAAATCTACGGCCGGTGCGCCCGGTGCATCGAGAAAATGCGCCGCGCCCCCCAGGTCGGAGGAGCCTGATGCGCCTCCTCATCCCCGCCGCCCTCGTCCTCGCGCTCGCCGCGTGCGACCCGAAACCCGCCCCCGCCCCGGGCCCCGCCCCGGCCGGCGCCCCCGCGGCGCTCGACCAGGCCCTCGGCGAAATGACCGGCTTCGTCCGCTTCTGCTCCATCGAGTACGCCGCCGCCGTCCGGGACGGACAGATCGTCGACCGGCAGGAATGGGACGAGGCCGTCGAAATGGGTCTCAAGCCGGCGGAAAGGGCCTGGAAACGCCTCGAGCCCCGCCTCCGCGGAATCGATCCCGCGGCGGCCGATGAGGTGAATGCCCGGATGGCCGGGCTCCGGAAACTCGTCGATGCGAAGGCCGACCCGGTCGAAGTCGGGACCGTGTCCGCTTCGATCGCCGAAGCGCTGCTCGCCCATATCGCGGGCGGAGTCCCGCCGCAGCTCCTCGGGACCATCGCCGCCCTGACGGCCGCCGACGCGGACTGCAAGGGTGAGATCGTCTCGGGAGGGTACCGGATCGGGCTGGCGACCTACGCCCCCCGCGCGATCGGATCCTACGACCCGGCCGGCGCCTGGACCGCCTGGCCGAAGGACGGGGCGACCCATCTCCTCGCCGTCACGGTCCGCGAACAGGGCACCAAGCGCGCGCTGGGCGCGACGAAGGTGACGGCGACCTTCGGCGGGCGCGCGATCGAACTCCGGCCGGTCTGGGGTGAATACCTCTTCTACGGCGCCAACGTCGCGCTTCCCGAGGGCGACTTCAAGCTCGCCGTCGATATCCAGCCCCCCCGGATGTGCCGGCACGCCGACGCGATGGCGATGCACCTCGAGTCGGCGCGCGCCGAGTTCCCGGTCTCCCGCCGCGGCGCCGAGGTCACGGTGAACGCGTCGAAGCCCGCCCCCCACAACGCGGACTACCGGATCGGCCAGGATGTGGAGCAGGCGCTGGCCGAGAGCCTGGTCCGGATGGAGGCGGGGGAGTACGTGCTCGGGTTCATCGCGGAGGGGCCGGAGCCGATCTGGTGCTGGGAGGGGGACACCCTGAAGGGGCTGGAGCCCGGGGACGGGGACACGCACCACCTGGAGATTGCGCTGATGGAGCGCGGGTCGCACCGGATGGTGATGGGGGCGACGGTGGTGCTGGAGATGAAGAACCGGACGACGGGGCTGGTGCGGCGGATTCCGATGCACGACCTGCTGAGCGAGTTTTCTCACTACGGGAACACGGTGAAGCTGGAGCCGGGCGGGTGGGCGGTGACGGTGCACGTGGCGCCGCCGGCGTTCGGGCAGTTCGGGGAGGGGCGGTTCCGGGCGCCGGTCTCGGCCGCGATCGAGTGGGACGGAAAGGTGGCGGGCGAATGAAGACCCTGGCGATCCTGGCGTTCTGCGCGGCGGCGGCGCTCGGCGGGCCGCACGATGCGGAGCTGTCCGAGATGACGGCGCAGCTGGCTGCGGCCGGCGAGCAGGCCCGTCGAA
>JABWAY010000390.1 GCA_013360825.1 Candidatus Brocadiia bacterium
CTCCGCCCCCTTCCTGGGTCGCTTCGACCCGGTTGCGAGGCGCCGGAGTGTCAAGGGATTATCCCGCCCGAACCCACCATTCCGCCGCTAGAGGAACAAGCATGTCCGTGGTCGTCGAGGCGATTCCGGCCCGGAGGCAGCGATTCGCGCAGGCGGAGGCCTCCTCGTAGACGTCTTCGTCCACGGGCAGGTCGGGGAAGGCGCGCAGGTGGACTCGCAGATTTTCCCACACCGGCTCGCTGGCGATGCCACTCAACAGCTCCTGGCGGACCGCGCCGGGCAGGACGACCTCGCCGTCGCGGATCAGGCGCTCGAGCGCCGCGACGAGGCGGCGCTCTTCCCGCGACAGCGACGCGCGTCGGCGGCGCAGCGCGAGTGACCAAACGCAGGTGTCGACAAGGACGCTCACGGCCGGCGGCGGCGCGCCTTCTTGTAGTCCCACCGCGGGTCGAAGTCCACGGTGCCGAAGAGCTTGATGATGCCGGCCTGGCGGTGGCGCCGCACGAACTCCGCGAGCGCGGCGTTGACGGCCTGCTTCTTGGACTTGAAGCCGCCGAGCTTCTGCGCCTCGAGGATCAGGCGGTCGTTCAGGTCGAGATTGGTGGGCATGGGCGCGTGTCCTTTCCTGAATCCAGCCCCATTATGTGTAAGTCGATGTGTGGAATCAAGCGACTCCGGATAGAGTTTCTGCGGCACCTCGGGCTGCTCGCGCCGGAGGAATCGAGGGCCCCGCCGGGGACGGGACCTCCCGCCGCATACGCCTCGCCGCCCCCCCAGGCGCCTGATTTGTTCACTTCGCTCACATCCACATGAAAACCGTCACCCTGCGCAAAATTGACGAATCCGGTCCGGGACCTCGACTGTAAGGGAGATCATGCGGAAAACCCCGGCTCTCGCGATGGCGCTCATCGCGTTTCTGGTCTCCCCGACCCGCGCGGAGGAGCCCGCCACCGCCGTCAGGCACGGTCTCCAGGAGCGCACGGTCCGCTCAGACGGGCTCGACCGGCGCTTCCTCCTGCATGTCCCCCTCCGCTACGACGGGAAGAGCCCCGTTCCCGTGGTCGTCATGCTCCACGGAGGAGGCGGGACCGGGAAGGGGGCGATCGAGGAGACCGGGTGGGACCGCAAGGCGGAGGCCGAGGGGTTTCTCGCGGTCTTCCCCGATGCCACGCGCCCCGACCCGGCGAAGCCGCCTCAGTTCTCGGCAAACCCGCAGATCTGGAACGACGGCTCGGGGCGGTTCCACGCCGGCGCCGGGGACGTCTCGGACGTCGCCTATCTCGCGGCCGTGCTGGACGACCTGGAGGCGGCCTTCGCGGTGGACCGCCGCCGCGTCTATGTCACCGGTTTCTCGAACGGCGCCTCCATGGCGTTCCGCGCGGCCGCGGAACTGTCGGACCGCTTCGCCGCGGTCGCGCCGGCCGCGGGAGCGCTCTGGCCCGCCGAACTGAAACTCGACCGGCCGGTGCCGCTTCTCTACATCACCGGCACCGCCGACACGCTCAACCCGCTCGAAGGAGGCGGGCCGCGCCCGGCCGCGGGCGGCCCCGCGATCGGCGGCCGCGAGAAACCCCCGGTTCGCGACTCGATCGCCCGTTGGGCCGCCGCGGTCGGCGCCCCGGAGAAGCCGACGGCCACCGCGTCGGAGGACGGCGTCGCCACCGAAAGTCGCGCAGCCCCCGGGCGAGACGTCGTCCTCGTCACCGTCGAGGGCATGGGCCACACCTGGGCCGGAGGAAAGAACCTGCTCCCGGAATCGCTCGTTGGAAAGACCAGCGACCGCCTGAACGCAACCGACGCGATCTGGGAGTTCTTCGCCGCGCACCCGATGACCTTCAACGTCGGCTGCACGGTTCTGGAATTCGAGGCGAAGGGGCGGTCGCTCGCCGTCGCGGTCTGGTATCCGACCGACGCGGCGCCGAAGCCGCACACCTACGGCGGGCCCACCCGGGGCATCGTCGCGATCGACGCCGCCCCGCGCGAGAAGGACGGGCCGTGGCCGATGCTCGTCTTCTCCCACGGCTACGGCGGCGGCGGGATCGGCCACGCGTACCTCGCCGAGCCGCTCGCCGCCCGCGGCTGGATCGTCGCGGCGCCCGACCACAACGACCGCCATTCGGCCGTGCGCATCCGGGTGGGGCAGGTCGAAGACTTCGACCGCATCGGCCTGCTCAAGCATGCGAAGGAGATCTCCGAATCGGAGCCGGAAGATCGCGAGGCGTTCCTGTACCGGGTGGACGAACTCGAGGCGGCGCTCACGGGAATGTTCGCGTCCGGGAAATTCGGAAAACGCATCGACCCGGAGAAGGTCGCCGTCGGCGGACATTCCTTCGGCGGCTTCACGGCCCTCGGCGTCTGCGGCGCACTCCCCGGCAGGCGCGACGCCCGCGTGAAGGCGGTCCTCATTCACTCCTCGGGCGCGGCGGGCTACCTGTACCGCGACAGGGAACTGGCCGGCGTGCAGCTTCCCTCGGCCATGTTCTTCGGCGAACTCGAGAAAGAGGACCGGCGCGGCGACCGGACGATGCTCCAGATCGTCGAGAGGGTCTATGGAGCGCTCCCCGCCCCGAAGTACCTGTTCGAAGTCCGCGAGGGAACCCACTTCTCCTTCAACGGCCGCTTCTCCGACACCGAAGGCGCACGCCGGATGAGCGGCACGGAAGCGCAATTCGACGCGATCCGCCGCCATTCGATCGCGTTTCTCGAGCGGCATGTCCTCGGAAACGCGGCCGCCGCGCTCGAAGCGAAGGACCCGATGATCGTCCGCCGGGAGAAGGCCCCGCGGTAGCCGATCGTGCGGGCTCTGCTGCGGCGCGTGGAATTGCTTAGACTGCGCGGCATGTCGCGTCCCGGAGGAAGGCCCCTGTACGAGCGGAGCGTCGAAAGCCCGGGCGTCGCTGATGACGTCGGGGGAGCAACGGTGCGGGCCGGGTACGAGGACACCCACCCGACGGCAAGAGCACGAGAACTCCGATTCGGACTCGATCCGGGTGCCCGGCCGCAACCAGCGGCCGGCGGTCCGCGCGCGCCCCGGCTCGCGACCACCGGTCAGCCGTGTGCGGGAGATCCGCACGCACGATTTGAAAGGGGGATGCAGGAACCGGGCCCGTCAGGGACCGCTCCTGCTTACGACCAATGAAGGAAGCGGATACAGGCAGGCGCCTGATGGCGGCGTTCCGGGACCGGCGGGTCGCGAAACGGGAAGCGGCGATTCCGGCGCTCGCGGGGATGAAGACCCCGCCGGTTGCGGAGCTCCGCGCCATGGCGGCATCGTCGCCGCACACGCTCGAGCGGCGGTGCGCGCTGACCGTGCTCCTGCGGCTGCGCGACCGGTCGCTGCCGCGCCTCGCGCGACGGGCGCTGCGCGATCCGGGGATGAG
>JABWAY010000391.1 GCA_013360825.1 Candidatus Brocadiia bacterium
CCCGCCCCGCCCACACCCCTCCCCTCACCGCGCCACCGCCTGCCCGCCCGTCGCCGACGCCAGCGCCTCCATGAACTTCCGGTCCGTCCCGTTCTTCCCGGTCAGCACCGTGTGGATCATCACCCGGCGATAGCGGTTCAACCGCGCCAGCTCGTCGAGAAAGTGATCCTCATCGACGCACGCGCCGTAGGAGGGCCGCCCGTCGGAGAGGATGAAAACCGTGTCCACCTCCTCGTCCTCCAGCAGCTCGACGAACGCATCCCACGTGTCCCCGCGGCCCCGCTTGATCGGCTCCAGTTTCTTCCGGGCGTCCTCGACCCAGGCCCCCGCGGCCGCCCTGGTCCGCGGGTCCGCCGGCACCAGCTTCTTCGCGAACGCACGCACCTTCTGCACGATCGCCTCGGTGCTCATCACCACCAGATTGAATCGGACCTCGGGGCGAAGCGCCGCGACCGTCTTCCGGTATTCGTCGATCGCGAGGTCGATCTGCTTCTTCGGCTTGAGGTTCTCGTCCTCGTCGAACATCGAGCCGCTGAAATCGATCGTGAAGCCGATCCGGTCGGAAAGGATCGGCACGTTGTAGAAGGTCGCGACGGTTCCACCGCCCTCCGCCGGGCCCCCGCGGGTCTTCGGTTTCTTCTGGATCTTGAAGTCGGCCTTCGCGCTCTCCCACCAGGACTTCCAGGCTTTGCCGTCGAAGCCAATCTCCCGGCCGCTCATCGCGCGCAGGACCAGGACGATGTCGTAACGGAGCCTCCCCTTTTCCTTCTCCAGCCTGAGCACCAGGGGCTCGACGCACCGCTCCTCCCAGATCCGCTCCAGGACCCCGATCGCGGCGACGCGGGCCTGCCACCCGTCGTCGTCGAGGCCGATCACCGCCGCCGCATGCCCTTCGTCGTTCCCGACGTCCACGGCGGCCTCGCAGGCGGCCAGGCGGACCTGCCAGGCCTTGTCTTTCTGGGCTTTCGGAAGGGCCTCGCGGAAGCGGTCGGGGGAGCAGGCGGCGAGGGCGTAGAGCGCGGCGGCGTGCGGCTGCCAGGCGGCGTCGGAGAGGAGTTTCACCAGCCCGTCCGAGGCGGTCGCGACGCGTCGGTCGCGGATCGCCCAGGCGGCCTCCTCGCGGGGCTGCCAGGCGCTGTCCTTCAGGGCGGCGATCAGGATGTCGTCCTTCACCTGGGAGCCGATCCGCCCCAGGGCCCGGATGGCCGCGGCCCGGGCGACCGGGTCCCTGTCCGCAGTCGCCGCCTTCTCCAGCGCCGGGATGTACCCCTCGTTTCTCGACAGGCCGAACCCCCAGAATGCGGTCGCGCGCCCCTCGGGAGTCCTCAGCATCCCGGCGTTCGCGGCGAGCCAGGCCACGGCGCCGGCCTCGCGGAAGTCCGCGATCGCCAGCGCGACGAACTCCCTGACCGCCGCTTCTTCGTCCCCGCAGTGCGGCAGAACCGCCTGCGCCGCCTTGACGGTCCCGATCTTCGCCAGCTTCCCGAATGCTTTCGTCCGGTCCCAGTAGGCGCCGTACTCCCGGTCCTTCGCCTGACGTTCCAGGTCCCCGAACTCATCCGCCCGCACACCCGCGGCGCAGAGCGCCAGCAGGAGAGCGGCGGGACGGACCCCGATGCGGTCCCCCATGACCCCTCCCGAAATGCCGCCCGACCGGGACGGCTCAGCCGCCCGGCCTGGACCTCCCCGTTCCCTCAACGGGTCAGTCCGCTTCCTTCTGAATCAACGCCCAGAAATTCGGATAGTCGGCGCTGTACTCACCCTGGAACCGCGCTTTCAACCTGTGGTACTCAATCTCGTACTTCTCCGCGTTCGCGGCGTCCATCTTCGCCAGGCGCTGGAACGACTTCGCGGAGAGCATCATCCCCTTGGCATGCTCCTCCGTCAGGTCGGACGGCCCCGGCGGGTAGAGGACGGTGGTCCGGAGGAAGCACATCAGCGCCTCCTTGACCGTCTCCACCTTCCCGTCATTCTGGGCCAGGTAGACCTCGCCCAGCCCGTTGTAGGCGATCGCCAGCGTCTGGGTATATCCCGGTTCGCAGTTGTCGATGACCTTCTGGAACGTCATCCGGGCCTTGTCGTTCTGCTTGTCGAGCAGCTGGCAGCGCCCGAGCCCTGCCTGCGCCGCCCAGGCGATCCGGGGGGTCTTGTGATTCACCAGGCTCTGGTACGCCGCGCTCGCCTGCGACAGCTGGCGCTGGATGTCGTAGACCCGCGCCTCCTTGAGCTTCAGGTCCCCGATGAAGTCCTCCGCGAACCCCAGCTCCCGCGCCTTCGCCGCGGCCGTCGCAATCCCCGCCAGCGCTTCCCTGTAATTCGGCGGATCGGAGTACATGTGACAGTCGACGATGTTGCTGTAGATCTTCCCCAGGTAGTACGAGTTGGGGAAATCCTTCAGGATCTTCTGGTAGGTCGCGGCCGCGTTGGTGAAATCGCCCGAAAGCCGGTACGACTCCGCGAGGAAAAAGGCGATCTCCTGCTTCAGGACCGAGCGGGTTCCGCTCGACCCCATCGCCTTCGTCAGGTCCGTGATCGCCCCCGCGTACTGCTGGTTCGCGAACTTCGCCTTCCCCGTGGACATCGCCCCGGGGATCGACTGCTCGTCCCACACGATCGGGCCCTTGATCTGGTCCTGCGTCACCGTGATCACGCCCCCGCCCACGACGATCTTGATTTCCTTGCTCGTGATCTCCTGGATCTCCCCGTCGATCGCCCGGCCGGAGGTCGGCACCGAGTCGATCCACTGGGCCGATGCCGTGAGGGCAGACAGGATGAGACACGCTGCGGACAGGGTCATGCGCATGGATTCGGTCCTCAATTCGCCCCTGGGTGGTGGCTGACTCTGGATTCTATCGGGAGGGAGGGTCGCGTCAACGGTATCAACGAACCGCCCGTCCGGCGGTTCGATCGATCCGCCCGGCGCCCCAGGCTCCCCGACCCCGCCCCCCGCCTCCCCGACCGGCCATTTCCCCTTCCTGTTCCCCCGCGATCGCGATAACTTGACGCTCTCCATGCCGCGCATCCGCCACTCCGAGAACGGCGCCTCCCGCGATTACCCCCTCGGCGATCAGCCCGTCACCGTCGGCCGCGCCGGTCGGCACACCATCCCCACCATGGACGCCCGCGCCAGCAGGGATCATTTCGCCGTCGAACCCGCGGCGGGCCGCTGGATCGCCCGCGACCTCGGCAGCAGGAACGGGACGATCCTCAACGGCCAGCCCCTCTCCGCGCCCGCCACCCTCCGCCCCGGCGACCGGCTCCAGATCGGGGAAGCCACGTTCGAATTCGTGGATGACTCCCCCGCCCGGGCCGAGGCCGCCCCGCCCCCGCCGGCGGCACCCCACCCCCCGGCCCCTC
>JABWAY010000047.1 GCA_013360825.1 Candidatus Brocadiia bacterium
CAGATCGGGGAGTCCGGGACGATCCTGCTCAACGACGCCGAGGGAAGGACGCGCTGCGAACTCGCGGCTTCGACGGATGCCGGCGGCGCGGTGACCCTTCGTGACGCCACCGGCACCCTGCGCGCCCGGCTCGCCGCGGCCGCCGCCGGCCAGGGGTCGCTGGTCCTCAACGGAAACCAGGATCACCCGGTGGTCATCCTCGAGGAGCGTTCCGACTCGACGCCGTCGCTGCGCCTCTGCGACGCGAAGACCGGAACCGCTCGCGCCTGGCTGGACACCGCCGCGGAGGACGTCGTCACGTTCGGCCTCTACGACCGCGCCGGGACGAACCGGTTCTCCCTCCTGCTCAACGAAGTCGGCTGCCCGTCCTCCATCTTCAGCGATGACGAAGGCCGGATCCGGTTCCTCACGGGGGTGAACGCGGAGGGCGATGCCGGGCTGGAGGTCCGCGACCTGCAGGGGAGAAACCTGATCCGGCTCGCCGCGACCCCGCAGCTGGACAGTTCCCTGTCCTTCACCGACCGCGCGGGAAAACTGCGCGGGTGGTTCGGGATCCTCGACACCGGGGCCGCGGCGATCTCGCTCTGCGATGCCGAGGGACGCGTCCGGTCCCAGGGAGCCATCTTCCCGGACGGAGGCGGATACATCGGACTCCGGGACGCGGAGGGAGATCCGCGCGTCTACCTGGCCGCCGACACGACCGGGCGCCCCGACGTCAACCTGTGGGACTCCGCCAACGTCCTCCGGGCGAGCCTGTACCTCTCCGTCACCGATTCCGCCCAGCTCCGGTTCAACGACCGCTCCGCAAACGAGCGCATCTGGCTCGGATTCGATTCGGACAACGGAGCCAGCCTGTCCTTCTTCGATACCCAGAAGGTCACACGGTGCTGGCTCGGCGTGATGAGCACCGGTTACACCGGCGTCACCTTCAGCGACTCCCTCCGCGCGCGCCTGCTCTTCGGCCTCGTCGACGGCACCCTCCCCGTCGCGAACTTCAAGGACAACGCCGGAAAGGACCGGGTTCAGTTCGGGCTGCTGCCGACGCAGGAAGGACGGATCAATGTGCTCAACGGGACCGACTCCGTGATCTGGAACGCGCCCTGACGCTACCGGGCCCCGGCGGCCCGGCGGAGGACGAGAAACTGGGCTACCAGCATGACGGCGACGAGGCCGGCCGCCAGCGCATAGCCGGCGGGAGCCCACCCGCTCGCCTGCTGGAGCACGCCCCCGGCCAGCGGGATCGCAAAATTCGATGCCCCGATCACCGCTTCGTGAATCCCCGCCCGCGCCCCGCGGGACTCGTTGCTGTGCACCGAGTAGTAGATCGACGCCGAGTAGGAAAGGCCCAGGCCGGTCCCCGCGACGAGGGCCGCGGCGCAGGCGACGGGAAGCGCGACTCCGGCGCCGATGACGACGAGCGCGGCGGCTCCCGCCGCCTGCCAGAAGAAGAAGGCGCCCGGGCGGTAGCGCCAGCCTGAGAAGCGTCCGAACCACCAGAAGGCCGCGGTCTGGGCGAGGAAGACCGTGCCGAGGACGTTGAAGTACTCCGACTCCGGCCGCCCGAGTGCGTGGACCCTCTCCTCATAGAGGAAATTCAGCGTGGCGCCGAGGCCGTACGCGGCGAAATTCGCGAGCCAGGCGGCGCGGAGGTACCCCGAGCGGACCCGCGGGGAGGGGCCGCCGTCGGCGACGAGCGCGGCGCCGCCGGCCCTGTGCCCGGCCGGGCGGCCGGGGACGAGGGGGACGAGGACGGCGGACAGGATCGCGCAGCCGAGGAGGGTTCCCATCCGGAACTCCGCCCACGCGAGGCCGCCGAGGAAGAACCCGAGCGTCTTGCCGGCGCTCCACGCGAGCGAGAACCGGCCGAGGTTGCGGTCGAGGTCGTCCGGACCGGACTCGTCGCCGACCAGGGCCTGCAGCCCGGGCCAGATCAGCGCGTTGCCGATCCCGCCGAGGGCGGTCACGGCGTAGATCCAGCGGATCCCGTCCGCACGCCACGCCAGCAGGCAGAAGGCCGCGAAGATGACGAGCCCGATCCTGGCCAGCGTCGTCCTCGACACCCGGTCGGACAGCCGGCCGCCGGCGAGGCTCGTCAGGACATAGGCGGCGCCGCCGATCACGGGCAGGAAGCCCAGCTCCCCTGGGGTTGCCTGCGCCTCCGTCTTCGCCCAGACCGGGATCACCGACCAGGCGACGAAGAGCGAAAAGTCCTGACCGAACGCGACCGCCAGGGTCCGCGGCGAGAGTTTCACGCTCCCCTCCCCGACCGCCCCGGAGCAGGTCCGCCCGCGCGTCGGAGCGACGCGCGCCCGGCCAGACTCCGGACCGACGGAAGACGGTCACGCATGGAATTCCCTGGAATGGTCGCGACTGCGGGCGACGGAATATGCGCCCCCGCCGGAGGCGAGGCAAGGGAGAACTGGCGGCGTCGGCGCGGGCGCAAGTCGGTCGACGGACCCTCCGGGGCCGATTTTGTTCCCTCCGCTTCGCCCCGCTCCCGTCCCGCCGCTACAATCCCCTCCCATGCGCCTCCTCCCCGCCTCGCTCACGCTCGCCGCCGCCGGCCTTTCCACCGCCGCCGCCGTCTGGGGTCCTCTCCCGCGCCATGCCGGGCCCCCACCGCCCGTTCTCCACGAGATCGCGGAAACGGGGTCGGTGTCCGGTCGCGTCACGTTCGCCGCCACCCGGCCGCGGCAGCCGATCATCATCTACCTTGAACGCCAGGGCGGCGAACTCGATGCCCCCCGCCCGGCCGCGCTCGTCATCCGGCAGAAAGGCGCCTCCTTCACCCCGTCCTTCGCCGTCCTCGTCGCCGGCCAGGAAGTCGTCTTCGAGAACGACGAGGATCGCGACATCGATCACAACGTCTACACCCTCGGCAGCGAGGAACGCGATTTCGGCATCTTCTCCCCGGGTAAAAGCGTCCGGCACACGTTCTCCGAGCCGGGCGAATTTTCGCTCTACTGCAGCATCCACAAACTCATGGACGGCAAACTCTTCGTCGCCCCCAGCCGCGCCTGGAGCGAGGTCGCGCAGGACGGCACGTTCGCGATCCGCGACATCCCCCCGGGTTCCTATACGCTGAAGACCTACCAGAAGGCGCGCCGCTTCCGTGACGCCGCGCAGCCTGTGGCCGTCTCGGCGGGGAAAGAATCGACCGTCACCGTGGAGCTCGCGCGATGAAACGACTCGGTCTCATGCTGTCCCTGATCGCCGCGGGCTGCGGCGGACCCGACCTGGCCCCGCCGGCCGCGGACAGCGCCCAGATCGTCGTCGCCCTCTCGGCATCGGCCCGGGACGGCGTCGCGAGGCCCCGAAGCGGCGGGATGGACAATTACGGGGGTGGAAGCGAGGCGAAGGGGCGGCAGTTCTCGCGCGTGAACTACGACGACCTGGCGGACATCGTGGTCTACCTGGAGGGAGACGGGCTGGGCGATGCGGGGCCGGCGCCGCGCTCCCTGCGGCTGGAGATCTCGGAGGACGGGGCGGATCACCGCCAGCTTCTGCTCGCCCCCTCCGGGCTCACCTCCCTGACGATCGCGAACCGCGCGTCCGGCCCACGGTCGGTGTTCGCCATGGGGAATCAGGACGGATTCGACGTCACGCTCGCCCCGGGGGAGGAGTCCCGGGTGACGTTGAAGGTCCCGGGGACATATGAGCTCGCCTGTGACGAGGACGCCGGGCTCGCGGTGACGATCATCGTCGCGCCGACCACCTGGGCGCAGATCGGCGAGGCGGGCGACGACGTGGCCTTCGACCGGGTCCCTCCCGGGCCGGTGGAGATCGTCGTCGTGGCGCCGCGTCTCCCCCGCTGGTCCCGCCGGGTCACCGCCGCCGCGGGGCGGCGCGAGTCGGTGACCGCCGAGGTCGGGGTCAATTCCATGACGCGGGCGAAGTAACGCATGAGCCTCCGCACCAAGGCCCTGGCCGCGGTGCTCCTCCTCGTCAGCGCGGTCACCGGAGGGCTGCTGCTGTTCGTCCGCGAACGGTTCGCCGCGAGGACCGAACAGGCCATCGAGGAGGAACTGGCCGTCGACGGTCAGCGGCTCCGCGACATCCTGCGATCCACACGGGACGAGAAGCAGACGGCGCTGAACGCCGTGATGGCCCAGGACCAGCTCGAACTCATCATCCTGGCCGCGCAGGGGATCCGGGGAAATTTTGAGAGCAAGGCGTCCGACTGGAAGGGGCAGACGGGGTCCGACGGGTGCGTGGTCGCGCTCGATGCCTACCTGGCCAAGCCGAAGGGGGCGACGGCTCTCTGGGAGACGTCCGAACTCTGGGTCGTCGCGGCGGACCATGGCCCGGACCGGTCGTCCGCCGCCGCGCTCAGGGATGCGACCGCCTTCATGAACCTGCTGCTGAAGGCGTTCCGCGGAGTCCGCCCCGCCTCGGCCGTCCTCCCGGTCGGCGACGGCCTGGTGCTGGCCGTGGCGACCCCGCTGTTCCGCACGCCGAGCCAGGCGGCGGAGTTCGCCAGACTGGTCCGGGTCCACGCCGGGATTCCCGAGGGGGATCCTGCCTGGGAGACCATGCTGGCGGAGACCGAGATGGCGGACGACCTGGATGTCATCGGCGTGACCGCCATCATGGTCGATCTCTCCTCCGCGTGGACACGCGCCAACCGCCCCCGCCGGCCGGCCGCGGCGGGTCCGCGCGGCACGGCTTCGGCCCACGATGAAAACCAGATCCACCAGGTCCTTTACGCCGCGTCCGGCCCCGCCGCCGCGTCCTTCGACCGCCCCGGGGATGCCCGGACGGCGGTCGATGCGGCCCGGATCGCCGCCGGACGGAAATTCAAGATTCCCCTCGCCCTCGGCGGGTTCGAGGAGACGTTCATCGGCCGCGCGCAGAATTTCGAGGGCGATGGGTTCGACCCGTCCCGCCCGGGACTGATCGCGCTCAAGTCCTACGACCGCGAACTCGAACCCCTGCACCTCCTCGTCCGCCAGGTCACCGTCTTCGCCGCCGCGATCGGCGTCCTCGGCTCGATCGCGGCCTACGGACTCGCCTGGGTCGTCATCCGCCGCCTGGGCGCGCTCCAGGCCGCCGCCGAACGCGTCAAACGCGGCGACTTCACCACCGCCGTCACGAATCCGGGACGCGATGAGATCGGCGCCCTCGGCATCGCTTTCAACAACATGACCAAGGGACTCCAGGCGCTCGGCCTCTACACCGACTCGGTCCTCGCGCGAAGCGTCATCGACAACCCGGAACTGCTCACCGGGAAGGCGACGCGGCGCGAGGGGACGATCCTGTTCACGGATATCCGCGATTTCACGGCCATCACCGAGCGCCAGGACGCCGTCGCGCTCACGACCCAGCTGAACCAGTACTTCACGGCGATCGGCGAGCATGTGAAGACGGAGAAGGGGTACCTGGACAAGTTCATCGGGGACGCGGTCATGGCGTTCTGGGGTGAACCGTTCACCATGACCGCCGACTACGCGCTCCGCGCCTGCCGGGCGGCGCTTCTGGCCCGCCGGGCGATCGCCGACCTGCGGGAGGTCTGGAAGTCCTCCGGGCAGCCGCTGTTTTTCCAGCGCATGGGGATCGCGACGGGCGAGGTCGTCGTCGGGAACATCGGGAGCCAGACGAAGAAGAATTTCACGGTGATTGGCGACAGCGTCAACCTTGCCAGCCGCCTGGAGGTCGCGAACAAGATCTACGGCACGGAAATCCTGGTGGACGAGCGGACCCGGGAGCTCGCGGGTCCGGCGGTCGTCGCGCGGGAGATCGACGAGATCGCGATCCGCGGGAAGGAGAAGCCCGTGCGCGTCTACGAACTCCTCGGCATGGCGGACGATCCGTCGCCGAGGGCCCTGCGGCTGATCGACCTCTACGGGAAGGCCCTGGCGGCGTGGCGGCGTGGGGACCTCCCGGGCGCGCAGCGCGACCTCGCGTCGCTCCTGTCGGTGGAGCCCGAGGACGGCCCCGCCCGGTGGCTCCAGGGGCGCTGTTCCGAGGGCGGACCGCGGGCAACCTCCGTCACCCGGACCTGGTAGGCGGTCCGCCGGGCGGATGTCCGCGACCTCCGTGAGACCACGCGCCCGGAAACTCCGGAATTTCCGGAACGCCCCCCCGCTCCCCCGCGTCTCTCTTCCAGACGCGGCGCACGCCGCCGCACGAAGACAACCACGCAACCCGAGGAGAACTGCCATGAGGACGATGATCGCCGCCGCGCTGGTTCTGGCCGCGGCCCTGCCCGCACGTGCGGAGAAGAAGCCGGAGATCGCGGAGGTCGACGTGGTGATCTGCATCGACCGTTCGGGGAGCATGCAGCAGGTCATCGACACGGCCAAGCGCAAGGTCTGGTCGATCGTGAACGACATCGCGAAGGTCCGCCCGACACCGCAGCTGCGCATCGGCCTGATCGGCTACGGCTCGGCCGACCGCGAGTTCAAGTTCTTCGACCTCACCGACGACCTCGACGGCGTCTACGCCAACCTCATGACCTTCAAGACCGACATGGGAGGCGAGGAATGGGTCGGCGCGGCGGTGGAGAAAGCGACGAAGGAAATGTCCTGGAGCCGGAGCAAGGAAGCGCTGCGGATGATCTTCATGGTCGGGAACGAGACGGCCATGCAGGGAACGCCGGAGCGGCTGTTCACGAAGACCTGCCCGGAGGCGATCAAGGCCGACATCGTGGTGAACGCGATCTACTGCGGGAAGCCGAATGCGGACGAAGAGCAGTCCTGGCGCGACGTGGCGAGGCTGGCGGACGGGTCCTACACGACGATCGACATCTCCGGCGGCGCGGTGGCCATCGCGACGCCGATGGACGAGGAGATGGCGAAACTGAACCAGGAGCTGAACGGCACGTACGCGGCGTTCGGCCGGGAGGGAGCCCGGAAGAAGGATGCGCAGAAGGAGCAGGACGCGAACGCGGGCGCGGCGGGCGGGGCGGGGGTCGTCGCGGAGCGTGCGGAAGCCAAGGCCTCGGGAGCCTACCGGAGTTCGAGCTGGGACCTGGTGGATGCCTCGAAGGAAAAGGACTTCAAGCTCGAGGAAGTCGCGGAGGAGGAGCTTCCCGCGGAGATGCGGACGATGACGCCCGAGGAGCGGAAGGCGCATATCGCGCACCTCTCGGCGGAGCGGGAGCGGATCCAGGCCGCGATCCAGGAGAAGGCGGTCGCCCGCCAGAAATTCATCGACGAAGAGATGAAGAAGCAGGGCCTGAACCAGGACAAGTCGTTCGACGAGGCGATGCGCAGGATGATCCGGACTCAGGCGGCGAAGAAGGGCCTGGAGATGGACAAGGAGTAGAGCCGGAACTGACGGAAGCGGGCGCGGAGAGATCCGCGCCCGCTCTTGTTCGGGGGCGCGCCGCAGGACCCGTGCGACTGCTTGACCGTGCGCCCGGTGTCGCGCACCATCCCGGGATGCCCCCCACCCGCGTTCTCGCCGTCTGCGGCGCCACCTCGCGCGGGAGCCGCACCCGCCGGCTGCTGGCCATCGCCGCGGAGTCCGCCCGCGCTGCGGGCGCCGAAATCCGGACCCTGGACCTCCGGGAGGTCATCCTCCCGCTCTACATCAGCGATGACGACGCGCTCGACAGCCACCCGGCGGTGGTGAAGGCCCGGGAGGAGGCCTCCTGGGCTGATGGATTCCTGATCGGGACCCCCGAGTACCACGGCACACAGTCCGGGGCCCTCAAGAACTGGTTCGACTTCCTCTACGCCGAACTGAGCGGCAAGGTCGCCGGGATGCTCGCCCAGACCGGGGGCGGCGGCGGGGACATGTCGATCATGTCCGCCAAGGCCTCCTTCGCCTGGTGCCACGGTTTCACGCTCCCGTTCCACGCGGCCGCCACCGGACGCGACTGGAAAGACGACGCGCTCACCAACGACCGCGTCCGGGACCGGCTCGTCCGCCTCGGACGGGACGTCGTGCGGTATGCCCCGGTCATCCGGGCCGCCTGGCAGGACGCGCTCACGCTCGGGAAAGGGCCCGAGGCAGGGTTCGCCGGCTTCCACGTGGAGTGACGGAACGCCCGGCTCCCCGCCGCTCCGGTCAGCGGACTTCCCCGCCCCGCCTCAGCTCCCGAACCGGCTCCCGACCGTGGTCCAGTCCACCACGCTCCACCACGCATTCACGTAGTCCGCGCGCCGGTTCTGGTACTTGAGATAGTAGGCGTGCTCCCAGACGTCGAGACCCAGGATCGGCGTCGCCCCGATGGTGAGCGGAGAATCCTGGTTGGGAAGCGACATCAGTTCGAGCTTCCCCTCGCGGGCGACCAGCCAGGCCCACCCGCTCCCGAACTGCTTCATCGCCTTCTCCGCGAACGCGGTCTTGAACGCGTCGAACCCGGCGAACGTGGACTTGATCGCGTCGGCCAGCTTCCCGGTCGGCTCCCCGCCTCCCCCGCCCTTCATGCCCGTCCAGAACAGCATGTGATTGTGGTGGCCCCCGCCGTTGTTCCGGACCTGGCCCTGGATCTCCGCAGGCAGCTCCGCGAGCGTCGTCAGCAGCTCTTCGATCTTCTTCCGTGCGTGAGGAGTCCCGGCGACGGCCTTGTTCAGATTGGCGACGTAGCCCGCGTGGTGCTTCCCGTGATGAATCGTCATCGTCTCCCTGTCGATCGCCGGCTCGAGGGCTTCGACGGGATACGGAAGCGGGGTCAGGATGAAGCTGTCGGCGGCGCGGAGGTCTTCCCCGAGCGTGGCGAGGGGGCGAGCCAGGCCCAGGGCGGCCGTGGCCCCGGCGGCGGCGAGAAAATGGCGGCGGGACAGCCCGAGGTCGTCCATGGCGGGAATCTCCAGAGATGTGGAAGGGTCCGATTGTACATCGGGACCGGACGCGCGGGGATCCCCCCGCCGGGATCCGCCCGACTTCCGGCATTCGTCGGAATATTCCCGGAGGGCCCCCCGTTACAATCGGCGAAGGGAGAGGGTGCGTGAACAAGCCTGACCGTCAGACATTCGAGAAGATCGCGTTCGAGTACGTGGACCGGCTCTACGGGACGGCCCTCAAACTCACGCGAAACCAGAACGAGGCTGAAGACCTCGTCCAGGAGACCTACGTCCGCGCATTCCAGCACTTCAGCCAGTTCGAGCAGGGCACGAACTTCAAGGCCTGGATCTTCCGGATCCTGATGAACACGTTCATCAACTCCTACCGGAGGAAAGGGCGGGCGCCCGTGCTGGTGGATTTCACCGAGATCGAGCCGGTGCACGAGGAGGCCGCGCACGACCTGTCGTTCGCCAATCAGCCGGTCGAGAACCTGTACGAGCTGCTCGACGAGGAGGTCCGGCAGGCCCTGGAGCGGCTGCCCGAGGAGTACCGGATGGTGCTGCTGCTCGCCTCCGTCGAAGGATTCAGCTACGAGGAGATCGCCCGGATGCTGTCGATTCCGATCGGGACGGTGATGAGCCGGCTGTTCAGGGCGCGTGCGCTGATGCGCAAGACGCTCGGGGATTACGCGAAGGAACACAGGCTGGGAGAAGCGGAAAAATGAACTGCCAGGAAGCCCGGAAGATCGTTCACCTGTTCGTGGACGGCGCGCTGGATCCGCGGGCGAATGTGGATGTGCTGGCGCACCTGAACATGTGCGGCGCCTGCACGGAGCGTTTCACGGAAGCCCGGCGGTTCGAGGATTTCGTGCGCGACCGGCTGAAGGCCGGGCCGGCGCCCGACGGGGTCCGCGCGCGGATTTCGATCCGGATCGGGGAGTTGTCCGCGCCCTGGCCGGTCCGCATGCTCGGAGGGCTGCGTCGGCGTCCCGTGGCTGCGTTCTCGGGGATGGCGGCGGTGCTGGCGGTGTCGCTGGTCTCCTGGCAGGCGTGCGGTTTCTTCCTGACCTGTCCGTACGTGCGGGGGGTCGTGAACAAGACCGACCAGATCGTGGATCACAAGATCACGCGGATCCCGGACGACGCCCAGGGGCCTCTTCGCCACCTCAAGGAGTCGATGCCAGATGCCCCGGTATTCGCGGGGATGGTCAACACGGGGACGTATGCGGTGGACATGGACCCGGTCTACCGAGACGCGATCGCCTTCTCGTACCGGATGGACCACTGCCCGGATGACCGCGTCTGCGCGGTGCTGTTCATGGTGAAGGCGCCGGGGATGCAGCTTCACGAACACGATGCCGTGGTCAAGCAGGGAAAAACGTTCACGCGGTGGGAGTACGACGACTCGAACGTCGTCTGCTGGAAGGACGAGAAGCGCGGGGTGTTCTGCCTGCTGGTGTGCAAACGCAAGGAAATGGAGCGTGAGGCGCTGCTGGACTACGCGAGCCTTGCGGCAACGGTGAGATGAGAAACCTGGTCCGAGGTGTGCTCTACGGCCTGGCCGGTCTGCTTCTGGCGGCCTGCGGGCAGACCGGAGGCGGCGGAGGGGCGTCGCACGCCGGATGGGGAACGGACCTGACCGCGGCGCTGGCGGAGGCGAAGGCCAGCGGGAAGCCGGTGCTGATCGACTTCGGCGCGGAGTGGTGAGGGGGGTGCCGCGTGCTGGACGGCCAGTTGGCCGACCCGAGCGTTGCGGACGTGCTCAAGACGTTCGTGCTTCTCCGCATCGACCTGACCGACAGGTCGGCTTCGAACCCGGCGCGCGCCGTCGCCCAGCAGTATCAGGTCGGCACCATCCCGGATCTCCGGGTGCTGGATGCCGAAGGCAGGGTGACCGCGACGGTCCGGGCCCGGAGCGCGTCGGACCTGGTCCGGGAACTGGGGGCCCTGGGCCGGAAGTAACGGGAGGCCCGCCCCGCGCGCCGCGGGTCCGCATTGCATGGCGCGCCGGAGGCTGGCAGAATCAGGCCGCAATGGAGACCCCGCACATGCGCCGGATCGCCCTCGCCCTCCTGCTCGCCGCCGGCCTGCTGCCGGCTGAGGAGTCCGACCTTCCCGGCATCCTCGACAGGATCCGCAAGGGATCCCCGTCCGAATGCGTGGAGGCACTGGGGAAGCTGGAACCGGGGAAGGAGGACCGCGCCGCGAATCCGATCGCCATCCGCCTGCGCGACGAGGCCGACGCCCAGACCCGGGCGGCCCTCCAGGAGGCGCTGGTCGCCTTCAAGAGCGCCCCGCGCGTCCGGGCCATCAAGGCCGCGCTGGAATCGAAATCCGTCGCCGACGACTACCGGACGCTCGTCTGCGACATGCTCGCGGACTGCAAGGATGAGCCCGCGGTGACCGTCGTCGCGAAGATCGCGTTCGAAAGCGACATGAAGGCCGTCCGCGAGCACGGGCAGAAAGCGCTCGTCGCCTGCGGCGACGCGGCGATCAAGCCGACGGCCCCCTACATCCGCGGCACGAATCAGCGCGTGGCCGATGACGCCGTCACGGTCCTCAGGACGGTCGACACCGAGGCCGCCGCGTACCCGCTCGTGGCCTGCCTCGTCATCGGCAGCGAGAAGGAACTCCTGCGCATCGCCGGCGTCACCAACATGACCCGCGAAAAGGCGGTCGAATCCCTCATCGCGATGGGCGACGAAGCCGTCCCCGCCCTGCTCGGCGGGCTGGACAGCCTGAACCACCAGAAATGGTCCAGCTACTGCCTGCAGAAGATCAGCGGCGAGTTCTTCACCCAGAAGGACAAGGCCGGCTGGACCGGGTGGTGGAAACGACGGCTCGCGGAGAAGGCGGGAAAGTAGCGCCGGCTACGGCATCTTCCCTTCCGCGTCCGACGCGCGCAGCCCGACCTCCGCGTCGTTCGCGAACTTCCCGCGGATCGCCTGGACGTCGGCCTTCAGGCGGGCATCCTGGAACGCCGGGAGCGCCGCGAGAATCGCCAGCGCGGCCTTCTTCCGCGCGACCTCAGGGTCGTACCCCGTGCTGAATTTCGGCAGGTCCGCCGCCAGCAGGATCTTCTTCACCGCCACCTGGGAGACGACCGCGCCGACCCGCGTTTCCCCGAGCGCGGCCATCGCCGCGACGCAGGCCGCATCCGCCGCCAGGTAGTCCTCCCACGGCGCAATGTCGAGTTTCTTCAGGTCCTTGTCGAACTCCTTCCCGAGTGCGTCCAGCGCCCCGGCGATCGCCATCCCCTCCTTCCTGTCCCCCGCCGTCGCCAGGGAGTCCGCCGCCGCACGGCGCAGCTTGAGCGACTTGTCCTGCAGAAGCCGGACCAGCGTCCCCGCCGCCCCGGGGTCCTTCAGCGCCCCGAGCGCCCGCGCCGCCTGCACCCGCGTGTCCTCCGGCTGCTTCGGATCGAGCGCCAGCTTCGACAGCGGAGAGATGGCCGCCTTGTCCTTCTTCTCCAGCAGCTTCCCCGCCGCCTTCTCCGCCCGCGTCCCCCCCATCTCGATGTCCGATACCAGCGTCGCCACGTCGTCCGCCGCCGCCCCGCCCGCCGGCCGCACCGGGAAATACAGGTTCTCGTCAGGCCAGAGCGGCTCCGCAAAACTGGGACGCGTTCCGCGCACCGCCTCCGGCCCCTTCGCCCCCTTCTTCATCTGGTGGTGCCGCTTGAAGAACTGCAGCGTGTCGTCCACCACCTCCCGCGGCCAGCCGTGGGCCGCGTTCGGATACTCCGTATAGATGAAATCCGCCTTCTGCTTCTGAAGCGTCAGCGCGGCGGACCGGTCGTCGCCGACCCCGACCTGAGGGTCGTCCGAGGAATGATAGATGTACATCCCCGTCCCGGTCTGGTGCGCCCTCATCGCATTCCCGCTCCCGCTTCCCGCCGCCGGCGCGAACGCCGCCCAGCGGTCCGCGTAGGCCGGTCCGAAATACCAGGTTCCCATCCCGCCGCGCGAGTGCCCGATCAGGTAGACGCGGTTCATGTCGACGTTGTAGAGCAGCTGGACTTCGGAAACGAACGAGAGCGTGTACTCGTCGGGGTGCCCGGTCCAGGGAAGCGGTTCGCACGTCGGACAGACGACGATGCACCCCCATTTCGGAGCTTCCACGAGGAAGTGCTTGATGAAGTCCTTCCCGTTGCCGACGCCCCCGAGGCCGTTGACGCTTCCGTGGAGGCCCACCAGCAGCGGGTAGGCGCGGTGGGGATCGTAGTCCTCCGGGACCCAGACGGAGTACTTGCCGCCGGCCTTCCTGGTGTTGTACGTGAGTTTCACGTCCTCCTGGAGCCCCTTCGGCTGTTCCAGGGAGCGGACGACGCGGTCGAAGTACTGGGGCGGGAGCGAGACCCCCAGGTCCTTCTTCCAACCCTCGTACACCCCGCGCCGCGCGGCGGCGTCGAGTTTCGCGTAGTCGGCGAGCCGCCCGCGCAGGTCGCTGCTGAGCCGCGGGTCGGCGCGGAGCAGGCGGTCGGCGTCGGCGCCGAGCACGGAGCGGGCGTCGGCGTTCGCCGGGTCGGAGGCCAGGACCCACGCGGCCTCCTCCTTCTGTTCGACGGTCAGCCCGTTGGCGGCGCAGAACGCCATCAGGTCGCGGCGATCGGGGCGGGCGACGCTCGATTTCTCCCAGTAGTCGCGGAGCGGGTCGGGCGGGGTGATCTCCACCTTCACCACCTGCCCCCGGTCGAACGTCTTCACCCCCCACGTCATCTCCTTCATCGTGGAGTTGTAGGTGTTGATCACGACCTCGCGGTCGGTGCTGGACAGGACCTTCCCCTCGATCACGCTCCGGTCCTTCAGCGTCACGGAGTCCGCGGCGGCACCGAGAGCGGCGGCGAGCAGGAAGGCGATCGGCAGGCGCATGGGGGATTCCCGTCGTTGGGGGGAACTACTCTTTTACCGCAATCACGGTCAGGTTGTTGCCCAGTCGCGTGAGGTTGAGAAGCGAATTTGCGAACGGCACGGCGGCGCGGGAGAGGAGGGTGCGGAGCCCGCCCTGCGGTGCCGACTCCCCGCTGTTGACCTCGTACTGCAGGTCGTCGAGGGCGCTCCTGCCCTGCCTCCCCCGCCCCGCCAGCGTGGCGAAGAAGGCGTACCCCACGCCGGTCGTCCGGACCTTGCGGACGCGCAGGCCGTTCTGCTCGCACAGGGAGCGGATCGAACGCCGGCTGAACCACTGGAGGTGCATCGGCGGGTCGAGGTCCCACCACCGTTCGCCGAGGAGTTTCCACGGCAGCCCGCCGACATGAGGCACGGACAGAACCGCGAAAACGCCGCCGGGCCGGATCAGCCGCGCCAGCGTCCCGGTCATCGCAAGCGGATCCGGAAGGTGTTCCATGGAAACGATCGCGACGACGGCGTCGAAGCTCTCCGGCGCGTGCCCGGCATGCTCGATGCGCCCGACGTGGAGGGGAATCTGCCAGTGCGCGGCGGCGTCCGTCACCCACTCCGCGAGGTCGACCCCCTGGGAGTCGAATCCCGCCAGCCGCGCCTCCAGCGTGAAGAACCCGGAGCCGCATCCGAAATCCAGGATCTTCCCGCCGGACCGGATCCAGGGCGCCACGAGGCGCAGGTTCTTCCGCATCAGGGCCCGGTGCGGCGCTTCCTGCGCCTTGTAGAACTCGAGCCTGGACGGTTCGCGCCGGTAATCCTTCGGGCCATCCCCGACGGCCCAGTGATGGCCGCACCCCCGGCACCGGCAGATCTCGTAACCCTGGTGGGAGAAGAGGCGCGCGGTACGCGTCGACCTGCAGATCAGGCAGGGCGGGGGCTGGAACACGGACCGAGTCTATCCGTGGCGCGCGTCCGGCGCCCGGATTCCGTCAGGGCCGGCCCTACCGTCCGACCCCGAACAGGGTCAGGATCGCGAAGACGACATACGCAGCTCCGAACAGCTTCGCCGCGACGGCCAGGACGACGGTCAGGAGCGCGCCGAGGAGGTCGATGTCGAAGACCTTCTGAAGGGCGATGAGCTGGAGGACGAAGCCGTACCCGGCGAGGCCGAACGAGAACAGCGGCTGGGTGCCGACAGGGACGAAGCAGAGCGCGAGCTGGAACGTGTTGGTGACGGCGGTGAGGAGACCGAGGGCGACGAGCATCGGGAGAAATCCTCCGCCGCCCCCGAGGCAGCGGGCGGCCACGGTAAAGAGGCCGGCGGTGATGAGGATGCCGGCGAGATTGACGAGCACCGCGGCGGTCGCGCCGGCGGCCCCGAACGCCGCGCCGACGAGGGTCCCCATCCGGGAACCGCCGCCGAGCTGATCCCGTAGCTCGGGACGGTCTGCCAGCGCGAGGCGCCCCCAGCCCGGCAGGTGGGCCCAGGTCGCCCAGGCCCGCGGCCGGGAGACCATCGGAACAGCCGCACCCTCGCCGTACGCCCCCTCGCGGAACGCCTCCTCCGGCCCGCGGCCCGGCACGTCTCCTTCCACGTCGAACTCGAAGACAGCCGAGGTTCCCCCCGTCCGCGTCGCCGTGAGCTCCGCCGTCCACTCGTCCTCGGCCCCCGGCGTCATCGGGCGGAATCCTTCCTGCGGCTGGCCGCCGTAGTCGGATGCCCAGGCGATCCGGATGGCGGTCACGCGCAGCTTGAGGTCCCGGGCGATGGACTGGACCCGGACCCGGACGGGAAAGGGCTTCCCGGCCTCGACCCCGCCGTTCGGCTCCACGATGCGCCAGACGAGCGGAGGGACGCTCCGCCCCCCGTAGGCCTGTTCCTCCATTCCCTCCCGCATTTCGCTCAGCCGTTCGACGCCGGGGTGACCCATTCCGCCGAACTTGCGTTCGACCTGGGACAGGCGCGCGGCGACTTCCGCCGCCTGCCCTCCCATGAGATTCAGCCCGGTCCACTCCCCGGGCACCATGTGCGCCACCGTTCCGGCGCGTTCGATTTCGTGGGTCACGGCGAGGGTCGCGGCATTGTTTTCCGGCCGGGAGAGAACGATGCCGACCAGGATGACGACGAGGAACGAGGCGGCGTAGAGCGCGGCGGATTTCCCCAGGAAGTCCGGGCGTCCGAGCCAGGCCGGGAAGCGCTCCATGGTCGAGACCGGGCTGAGGACGATGCCGAGGGCGATCTTCCAGAACGGGGTCGCCTCGAGGTCGTCCTCTTCGGCCTGGACGAGTCCGGCGCGCCGGCGGACGGGTTCGGGTTCGGCCGCGCCGACGGGCTGGCCGGTGAGGAGGGAGAGGCCGCAGGCGACGCAGACGACGACGTCCGCGGGGTACTGGGTGCCGCAGCGGGCGCACGGCGGGGTGGCGGCGGTGCCGGAGGCCGGCGGAGCGTCTTCCATTTCGAGCGCTGGTGGGGCGGCGGGGCCGGGGATCCGGATGGGGGAACCGCAGCGGGGGCAGGATGTCCGGGAGCCGGCGCGGGAGTCGGGGGCGGCGGCCGAGAAGCCGCAGGGGCAGGACACGGGGAGGGACATGGGCGCGTCTCCATTTGTTGTCATACAGATATGAATAAGTGTATGACAAAAACAGTCCGGGTCAACCTCCCTGTCGGAATTTGTGTCATCTTTTTATTCGGGCACCCCTGCGCCCCCCCCGACCGGCCGCGCCGCTCAGCCCCCGCGCCGCGCTCCCAGCCCCGTCGCCGCCGCCACCTGCGCCGCGGCAGCCCGCCCCGACCGGAGCGCGCCTTCCATGTACCCCTGGAACGCCGGACAGGTGTGCTCCCCCGCGAACACCACCCCACCCGCTCCGTCCCGCCACGCCGAACCGATCCGGGCCATCTCCCCCGGGGCCGCACAGGAATACCCACCCTGCGTCCAGGGGTCGGCAGGCCAATCCATGAAGAGCGACTCCGTGAAGGCGTCATTCAGCCCCGGATAGGCGGGCGCCAGCGCCGCGAGGTACCGCCGGACCCGCTCCGCCGCCCCGAACGCGCGGCAGCTGTCGGCTCCCCGGCCCCCCGAAAACGCGACCAGCCCCGCCGCTCCCCCGCCCTGCCCCGAAGTCCCGTGCCAGGTGACCCCGACCGGGCCGTCCGAAGCGAAATTCGGGGACCGGCCGGAGTCGAGCCAGAACGGGCCCGACAGCGCCGCCAGGAACTTCACGACCCGCCCCATCCCGGCCCGCCCCAGCACATCCGGGAGCGCCGGCCGGAAATCGATGCGGCCCAGCACGGACGGGGCGACGGCGACGATGACCCGGTCGCACTCGATCCGGGTCCTGTCCCGCAGCGTCACGAGGAGGTCCCGCTCCCGCTGTTCCACGGAGACGGCCGGGAGGGAGAGGCGGATCCGGCCCTCCCCGATCCCCTCCGCGAGACGCCGGGCGAGCGATCCGTTGCCGCCGACGCAGCGCAGCGACTCGGAGTCGCGCCAGTAGGCCTCCAGCCCGCCCCCCTTGACCTGCGCGAGCAGCCCCAGCCAGCTCTGCTCCGCGGCGGGGGCGCCCATGTCGGTCTCCAGGAGGACGGCGGCGGCGC
>JABWAY010000392.1 GCA_013360825.1 Candidatus Brocadiia bacterium
CATGATCAGCGCGCCGTCCCGTTCCACCAGCCCCCGCGCGCGCGCGGCGTCCGCCGCGCTCATCCAGACTCCGTCCACGCGGACGTGCCCGAGGAATTTCCGCCCTTCCGGGTCGTCCGGCGCGGCCTGCACGACGGCCTCCCACTCGCGCCGTTCCTCGCCCTCCAGCGACCGCTCCCGGCACCAGCGCGCCAGCTCGCGATGGGCCTCGGCGCCCGCCGCCGCCGCCGACCTCCGCGCGTACTCCGCCCGCAGGTCCGCCGTCGTCTCGATCTTCTCGATCTCCGCGCGCGCGACCCAGACCGCCCCTTTCGGCAGCCGCACGCGGACCCGCTCCGCCTGCTCCTCCACGATCTCCCCGTTCCAGACCCTCCCGTCCTTCAGGTGGATGATGTCCGCGAACAGGAGGAGCAGCAGGGCCGGAAGTGTCATGCGGGCATTGTACGCCGGGGCGCGGGCGCCGGGGAGCGGGCGGATCGCAGGGCCGTCAGCCGACGCACTCCAGCAGGAAGGTCGCGGGACCGTCGTTCACGAGGGAGACCTGCATGTCGGCCCCGAAGCGTCCCGTGCGGACCGGCCTGGCGGTCCGCGCCCCCAGCAGCTCCACGACCCTGTCACAGAGACGGCGCCCCTCCCCGGGCGGCGCGGCGAGGTCGAACCCCGGCCGGTTTCCCCTGCTGAGATCGGCCGCGAGCGTGAACTGCGGGACCACGAGGACCTCCCCTCCCGCCGCATCCAGCGCCAGGTTCATCCGCCCCTCCGCGTCGGGGAAGATCCGGAGCGCCGCCAGCTTCTCCGCGAGTTTCCCGGCGGCGACGTCGGTGTCGCCCCTGATCGCGCAGACCAGCACCAGCATCCCGCGGCCGATTTCCCCCAGGACCTCCCCGCCGGAGGTCACGCGCGCCGAGCTCACCCGCTGCACGACTGCCCGCATCCGCTCCCCCCCACGAAAACGGGCCGCGGCACCGCCGCGGCCCGTACCGTTCGCCGTCCGTCCGGCCTACTTCGCCCCGACCCCGGGCTTGAGCTCCTCGAACGTCGTTCCGTCGATCATCGCGTCCACGGTCGCCTTCGCGGCGTCCTCCGGGCCCCCCTCGACGACGAACACGTTCCGGCCCTCCCGGCGCAGTTCGACCCACTCCCCGCCGAACCCGTGCGAGTACGACGTGCTGCTCGACTTCGTGTCCTTCAACTCCTCGTGTTTCTCCCGCAGAACCTTGCTGTACGCCGAGGCGAACTCCCGCGCGTCGGTCTCGGTGTCCCAGACCGTCGCCCACGCCGTCACGACGGTCCCGTCCTTCCGGAGAACCCGGTAGGAGTCGCCGTCCCATCCCGCCGCCGCCTCCGCCCCGGACTTCGGCGATTTCGGCTTCAGCGTCAGGAGGATCATCCGCACGCTGAACTCACCGTGCGTGTTCTCGCTCACCGTCTCCCACCCCTCGTAGGCCCCGAACGTCTTCGGAAGGGTGACCGTCTGCGGCATGTCGCGCTCGAGATACTTCTCCGGGTGGAGAATCTGCTCCATCGACACCGGAATGTCCGTCCAGGTCGCGTTGATGGCATCCCACCCGCCGTCACGCTTCAGCGCCACACACCACTTGAAACCGTCGATGTACGCGCCGACCAGCGACTCCCGGATCGCCAGCGGAGCCCGGGCCAGCTTCTCGCCGCCCGCCGCCGCCCCGCCGCCCTTCATCTGGGCCTCGATCAGCCCCTCGATCCCGGGCACCTGGTCGCAGGTCATCCCGCCCTGCTGTTCCAGGACGTGATCGAACATCACCATCGTCGCCTCCCCCTCGACCAGCGCCTTGAAGGCCGTGGCCATGTCGTCGTTGGCCAGGGTGAGGTTCGTGAGCCGGGTCAGGTCGAAGTGCTGGTCCTGCATGGCGTGATTCAGCTCGTGGATGGTGACGATGTCCTGCTCCATTCCCGCCCCGGACTTCCCCTCGATGAGGCAGAGGATCTTTTTCTCCGGGTGATAGAACCCCGCGATCTGCTCGAGCATCAGCTCGAGGATTTCCTTCTTCAGCGCGTAGTCCTTCGGCACGAGCCCGAACGCCGCCATGGTCGTGGTCAGCTTTTCGGCCTTGTCGTCGGGAAGTTCCTTCTCGAAATCCTCGACCATGAGTTTCTTGAGCTTGTCCGCGTCCCAGAACTGGACCCTGGGGGCCTTCTTGAATTCCAGCCCGCGCAGTTTCTGCGTGCGGTCGATGTGTTTCTGCGTGGTGCGGCTCGGCTGCTCGTCCGGGGAGGGGTCCTCGGTGCGGGCGGGCGGGGCGAAGAAGAGGACGAGGGCCAGGGCGGCGGCGAGACGGCGCATGGAGGAAACCTCGAAGGAGTGGACGGGGGACGCGTGCGGAGAGTGATACTGGCGCGCGGCGCCGGCCGTTTGGAGGGAGGAGCGGAATTCCGGATCCGCCGGGCGGCGGGCGGGGGGCGGCGGGCTACCGTTCGCGCTCGGCGACGTCGAGCCGGCGGCGCGACCCGGCGGCCGTTTCGCCGCTCCACAGGGCGACCGTGCCGGCGGGGGTTTCGAGCGTGACCCGGGGCTCGGTCCGGTTCCAGTAGAACGGCTTCCGGACCTTCCGGCCGTTTTCGGTGGCCTCGATGTGGATCCGGCTCGACTTGCTTTCGTAGGCGAAGTCGCGGAAGACGAAGCCGGTCCCCTCGTGGCGGTCGCCCTGCTGCGGGTACCAGGTCGCCTCGTCGGACCACCGGCCGTCCTGGCGCGTGCGGATCCCGATGACCGCGGTGGTCCGCTCCTCGACCTTCCCGAGCCCTTTGAACTCGACACGGATGTCCGGGGGGGTCGTCAGCCGCGCCACATCGTTGCAGACCACGATTTTTCCGTTCCCGACGGCGACGACCCGGTACTCGCAGACGGAAAGGCCGGGTGCGGAGGGGTCCTCGAAGCGCGGGGAGAGCAGCGCGTCGGCGTGGAGGGGCTCCCCCATCCCGAGGTCCCCCTCCGGGCGGCGGAACACGAAATACACCGCGCCCGGGGGCGGCGTCATGGACCACGACAGGGAGACCACGCCCGTATCGCCGTCGGCCCGCGCGGTCAGGCGGTCCATCGCGACCGTGCCGGGATGCCGGGGCGGAACGTCGTCCGCCGGAGGGACAGGAGACTGGTGGGCGGCCTCCGGGGTCGCGGAATCTTCCGGAAGCGGCGGCGGAGACTGGCCCGGCTCGAGGAAGACGTAGCGCGTCTCGCGGATCACCTCACGTTCGACGGGGGGCCGTGCCGCCGCGGCCTCCGCCAGCGCCTCCAGGCGTGCGACCTGCAGGCGGGCCGCGTCCAGCTTCGCCTCGAACTCGGCGAGTTCCGGCCCGGGGCGCGACGCCCACGCCCTC
>JABWAY010000048.1 GCA_013360825.1 Candidatus Brocadiia bacterium
AGCCGTGGCGGCCGCCTCCGTTGTCCCGGCGCGGAAGTTCCCGCGAAGCCGGCACCGGCCCGGCCGGCGCCGGCGGGACCGCGGTCGTCGGCGTGAAACTCGAGATCACGTACGTCCCGCTCTTGCTGTCGATCGTCAGCGACATCAGGCCCCGCCGCTGCGCGTCCTCCAGCAGCTCGCTCCAGGTCCGATACCCGTGATACGTGTGGTCGAACTGCGGCTTGCGCCGCTTGATCGTGTCCTTCACAAGACTTCCCCAGAGGACTTCCCTCCCGTCACGCTTCAGCGCCGCAACCGTGTCCATCACCAGCTGCAACGCCTCCGCCTTCCGGTCCGCGGGGCTCCCTGCCATCGACACCGGCGCGGACACCGTGACCTTCTCGTGCCGCTCCATGTCCTCGTAGTAGATGAACTCGTCGCACCCCTCCACCAGCAGGCTCGACGTCGACGCCTTCATCCCCACCCCGATCACGCTCTTTCCGTTCTCCCGGAGCTTCGAGACCAGCGGACTGAAATCGCTGTCCCCCGACAGGATGCAGAACGTGTCGATGTGCGCCTTCGAATAGCAGAGGTCCAGCGCGTCCACGCAGAGCCGGATGTCCGCGGAGTTCTTCCCCACCTGCGACCGCTTCGGAATCTCGATCAGCTCGATCGAGCTCTCGTGCAGCTCCCGCCGGTAGTCCCCGAACCTCGTCCAGTCCGCGTACGCCTTCTTGACGAGGATCTTCCCCTTCGTCACCAGGCGGTCCAGCACCTTGTCGATCTCAAACCGCTTCCGCGTTCCCGTAAATCCCAGCGCCAGATTCTCAAAGTCCACGAACAACGCCAGGCTCTGACCCATGTCAGCCATGCAGTTCCTTCATTTCTGTTGCGCGGTCAGTGGCGCGCGCCGGCTGCGCGCGCCGCATCGGGCTGTGCCCGAATCCGCCGCTATGTGTCGCCAGGGGCCGACCTCGCCTCCCGGATGCGCCACTCCAGCTCCTTCTTCATCAGTGCCATCGGCAGTGAGCCGGCACTCAGGACCGCGTCATGGAAAAACCGGTCCGAAAACCGCTTCCCCATCTTCGACGCCGTCCATTTCCTGAGCTCGAGCAGCATTTTCTTTCCGTACAGGTAAGAAAGCGGATACCCGGGCGACATCGTGTACCGCTTGACTTCGGCTTCCGCTGCGAGGCGGTCCATGCCGGTTTCGTTCCGGAGCATCACGACAGCCTCCGCGGGCGTCATCCGCCCGCTCGAAAGCTCCACGTCGATGACGATGCGGGTCGCCCTCCAGATCATGTCCTGAATCTGGACGAACAGCGACGCCGGTGTGGCGTCCAACCCGCGCTCCTTGACCGCTTCCTCGCAATAGTGCGCCCAGCCTTCAATGAACTCCGTCCCGTCCGCGAGGGCTGCGCGGAGGAGCGAAGGATTTCCGTGGGCACGGACGAACTGGAGATGGTGCCCGGGGTACCCCTCGTGAACCGACATGTTCATCAGGCTCGCGAAGTTGTGTTCCTTCAGGCGCTCCGCATCTCCGGGCGTCACCCAGTAGTACCCGCGCTGAACGCGGTCAAAGTGACTCGGCGCCATGTAGGCCCCGAACGGCGTCAGGTGGCGGGCGAAGGGCGGGGTCGGGACGACGTCCAGGGATTCGCTGTCCGGCACGGTCGCGAATTCGCTGTCGATCACCCACTGCCGGCTCCGCGCGACCTGCTCGCGCACCGCGGTCAGGCATTCCTCGAACGTCTTCGGGCAGTTTTCCTTCACCTCCTTGATCACGTCCGCCAGCTTCGCTCCCGGCTTCACCTTCGGGGCCAGCTTCTTCAGGCGTTCCTTCAGATTCTTGAGCTGCGACCGTCCATACTGCCGGATCGACTCCGCCGGACTCCCCAGCTGCCTCAGCTTCAGCAGTTCCTTGAACCGGGGTCCCCCGAGGGCGAACTCAGGACGGGACCTGGGAAGCGCCTCGCGGCGGAGCCAGTCGGCGAAGTCCTGGACGGACGTGCGCGCCCGCATGACGGTTCCGAAGAAGGTCTGGTACCGGTCGTGCTGGAAGGCCCGCTCGGCGACCGCGCGGACCTGTTCAAAGAGGTGGGGGATGTTGCCGCAGGAGTCGATTGCGATCTGGGTCCAGAGGGTGACGGCGCCTTCGATGCGGGACTTGGCGCGGTCCAGGAATCCCGGGATCTTCTCGAGGCGGGCCTGAATGCGCTCGAGGCGGTCCTGGATCGGCGCGAATTCATTGAGGAAGAGCGGGAGGATCGACCACGCGGCGACATCGGCGGCGTTGGGGTTCCGTTTCCAGGTCTGGACATGCTCGAGTTCGAACAGTTCGAGGCGGCACCAGTGGCGGAGGAGTTCGAGGTCGACGGCGCGATCCGGGGAGAGGGTGCGCGCGGGGAACGCGTCGGATTTGCGGAGCCAGTCCTGGACCAGCCGGATGTCTTCGCGGACTGCCTCGCGCGACGGATCCGGGAGTTCGGTGTCGAAGTCGTGGATCCCGAGGCTGGTGGCGAGCGTGGGACGGCGGCACGTGAGGGTGGAGAAGATGTCCCGGGCGAAGGCGTCCCATCGATCATTCGGCGTCAGCCTGGGGGCCGCCTTTCTGGCACGGGCCTTCTTCTTCATTCCGTCCGGATCCTTGAGAGCGGGAGTGTCTGTCTTCGTCGGGCGATTCCTGATCTGGGGCGGAGTCTAACCGGTGACCGGGCGAAATGGAACGGCTAATTCCCGTTTCGGTTGTGTGTTTGTCTTTTGTTAGTCGATGGACGCTGGCGTGAGACGTAACGTGAAGTCCTCATTGACTTTAAGTTTTCCGATGCGCTGCGGCCCCGCGCCCCCGACCGCTCGGAAGACAAACAGATGGTCCGTCCCCATCAGCCAGGCATACGTGGACGCCTTGTAGTGCCACGCCGACCCGACCGGCTCCCCCTTCGCCGTCTCCGGAAGCCGCCGAATCAGCCCCGGACGGTCCGCCGTCAGCGTCCCCTGCGGCGGAACCGACAGCGTCACACACAACACACTCCCGTCCGGCACCCCCGTGACCGACAGGAAGACGTCCACCTCCGTCCCCCGCGCCACGTCCGTGGTCTCCACCATCAACTCCCACGACCAGGTCACGAACGTCGTGGACGCATGCGTAAAGGTCGACCCATCACGAAACGTGATGTCCAGCCAGGTCGGCCCTGTGTGCGCCGTCGTGTACCCCATCTCGAGCACCACCGACGACAACGTGGAAACAACCCCGCCTCCCGACGCAACCGCCACCGCCCCGGGCGCCGAACCGGGACTCGCCGCAACCGTCACACTTCCCGGATCAATCGGCGCAGCACCGGAGCCCCCCTCCGCTCCCCCGGACGCGGCCTCCGTCCCCGAACTCCCGCCCCCTCCGCTCCCCGTCCCCGGCGGCGCGTCGATCGTCATCACCGCGCCCCCGTCCTCGTCCACCCCCACCAGCTCCGGCCCGCGGTCGGACCGCCGGTCACGGTCGATCGCCTTGACCAGATAGGTCCCCCCCACTGCTGTCCCCGCCGACACCAGGAGCATCATCCCCGGAACGAGCAGGTCCCCGGGCTTGAACTCGCCGAGCGGGTTCCCGCCCTCGTCGACCTTCTCCGCCTTCCGCCCCCCCGTATTCGCCGGCTCGCCCTTCGACTCCACATACAGCGTCGCACGCTTGACGGGTTTTCCCCCCGGGGAAGCGTTCCCGGCGGAGCGGTCGGGCGCGCCGCCGGACGGACTCGAACAGCCGCTGACGAGGAGAGAAAAGCAGGCCAGCCCCGCGAAAGCCCTTCTCATTCGATCTCCTCCACCTGGGCGCCGGCTTCGATCCCTTCGGGCGACGTTGCCTGCGCCGCGAGGAGCCCACCCTGGCTGAGTTGCCCTGCGTTCCCCTCGAACGTCACGGTCCAGGCGCCCGGGGAACCGGTGATCTGGCACGGTTTGAGGGGCTGGACCGTGGACTCGCAGTTCAGGGAGAGCACGACGCGGATGTTGCGCCCTGCGGGCAGGAAGGTGCCGGAAAGCGTCCCGATCTGCCCCTGCTCCACGAGTTCCGGCGTCCAGCGGATCTGGCTCAGCACGGCGTCCCCCATCTCCTCGGCGATCACCTCGCCCCGCTCCCTCCCCGTCAGCCGGATCGGCCCGGCATCGGCCTCGGTCAGCGGCGCGGTGGCGAGGATCAGGGAATCGGTGACGGCGACCGGAGTGCAGTCGACCGTCCGGTCGGGGGTGGTCGCCGTGACTTCGACGCGGTCGGGATCCGGCGGGCGATTGGACCGAAGCGAAACGGGCACATCCTCGCCGGGGACGATGTCGATCTCCCCGCCGCCGCCGCCGGAGTCCTTCTTGTGGTCGAAATACCACAATGCGGCCCCGCCGGCCCCGCCGAGCGCGATCAGTGTGCCTCCGATGGGGACCAGGAGGTTTCCGTCGGCATCGGGCCCGGTTGCGGTGCCGGTGGCGGGATCGTAGGCGCGCAGGTTCACCGCGCGGCTTCCGCCGGCTCCCGTCCCCGAGTCCTTTCCGCGGACCCCCAGGGCCGCGCGCGCCTTCACCGGCCCCGCATCCGGCGCGGGCACCGACGCGAGGTTGCAGCGGGTCACGGAGAGTCTGGCGAGACAGGAATTCAGCTTCGGATCCGCCGTCAGCGGAGCCGCGGATCCACCGGCATCCCCACCCGGGGCGCAGCCCGCGAGAACGGCCGCGCAGGCCATGACGAGACAGAGACGGACCATTGGATTCCTCCCGACAAATAGGCACTACCCGTGCCGAAATCCTCCCGGGTCCGGCGGGAAATTGCAATAAATTGTGCGCAACGCAGCCCGGAGCACCGAGGACGACCTGAGCCGGCTATGTCCCCTCGCGCTGCCTCACATAGCGCCGCAGCGTGTGCGGATTGAGCTTCAACATCCGCGCCGCGCGCTCCCCGACCCCCGCGGCCTCCTGCATCGCCGCATCAATCAGGGCGTTGGAGAAGTCGGTCGTCGCGCGGCTGTAGTCCACGCCTCCGCGCACGGCCTTGAGAGCCGTCTCCCGGTCGGGAATCAGCGAGGCCGGCGCCGACGCCCCCCCGCCGAACAGCTCGCTCTCCAGGTGATACTCCGTCAACGCCTGCTCGCTCCGCTCCATGCGGGACAGGCCCGCCTGCAGGATCCCCTGAAGCTCGCGGACATTGCCGCGAAGCGTCAGGGTCTGCATCCGCTGGACGACCCGGGCATCGCAATCGATGGTGCGCCCCGTCTTCTGCGCGTGGATCGCGAGGAAATGCTGCATGAGCGGGCCGACGTCCTCGGGACGTTCGCGCAGCGGCGGAACTTCGATCTTTTCGTAGCAGATCCGGTAGTAGAGGTCGTCCCGGAATGTCTTCTCCTTGATCATCTGCTCCAGGTTCTTGTTCGTGGCGCAGATGATGCGGACATCGACCTTTCGGACCTCCTCCGACCCGACGGGGCTGAATTCCTGGTCCTCGATCGCGCGGAGGAGCTTGGCCTGGGTCTGGAGCGACATGTCTCCGATTTCGTCGAGAAAGATCGACCCCCGGTCCGCCAGTTCGAGCTTTCCCCGGCGGCGCTTCACGGCCCCTGTGAACGCTCCCTCGACGTGCCCGAACATCTCGCTCTCAACCAGCGTCTCGGGCAGCGCCGCGCAGTTCATGACCAGGAACGTGCGGTCGCGGCGGGAAGACCAGCGGTGGATCTCGCGGGCGATCAGGCTCTTGCCGGTCCCGGTTTCGCCGGTGATGAGGACCGGGGCCTCGCTGCGGGCGGACCGGCGCGCCTCCAGGACGACGCCCTGCATCCGGCCGGACTTGTAGACGATGTCGGACTTCTGACCCAGGGTTTCGAGGCGGTTGTGGAAGACCTCTTCGGCGTTCTTGAGGCGGGTGACGAACTTGAAGGCGAAGTGGGGTTCGTCGCGGATGAGGTAGTCGAAGATGCGGAATCGGCGGGCCTGGTCGATGATGTCGTCATTGAGTTCGTGCTGGCTGAACATGATGACGGGGAGCCAGGGGCGCTGCTGGCTGATGCGCTCGAGTGCCCAGACGCCTCCCTGCTGCTCGGTGAGGCCGGCCTTGGCGTCCTTTCGGGTGCAGGGCATGAGGACATCGAGGATGACGCAGAAGAACTGTCCGGAGAGGGCGCGTTCGACGGCTTCTTCGCCGCAGGAGGCGGTTTCGACATCCCAGCCGTGACCGGCATCGAGGAGGAGTTGGCGATACCGTTCGAGTTTCTCGAGTTTATCGTGGACGAGGAGGACGTCGAGTGTGCGTTCGCTCATGGGTGGGGGATGCTAGCAGGGGCTGGGCAGAAATGCACGACGTAATCCGGTGGCGGAATGCCCATAAAGACTTGCCGATGAACGGCTTGCATCAGTTGGACAGAATTGTCCGCCCACGCGTCGCAGAGAAAGGCTCCCCGATCAACGGTCCGGCCCCCCTCGCCCAGCCCAAACAGGACCGCCCACCACTCCTCAGCGATCCCGGCCCCCGCGACCACCTCCACGCGCCCCCGGCGAAAACCAGCCCCCCTGGAAAACCGTGCAACCCTGCCCGAAATGCCGTCCCTTCCAACTACCCCCGTTGCCGCCCCGATCACTTCCCAGGAACGAACGTCGAGTCCTCAATCTCCTTGTCCAGACTGATCTCCATGTACGTCTCCGTCACACGATTCGCCCCGGTCGGATCCTTCATCTCCCGCTTCAGAATCGTCTGGGTCGCTTCGTCCACCCAGACCTTCTCCTCCATCCTCATTCCTCGCTTCGAACCGAACAGGTACGCGATCACCCGCACCTTCGTCTCGCCGATCGTCTCGTCCCCCAGGAATTTCACGCCGAATGCCTCCAGCCGCGCCAGTTCCTCGGGCGGCATCCCTGCGGCCATCTCCAGGGCCGGCATCACTCCGCCCAGGATCAGGAGGCGCCGCACGGTGCCCTCGAACCCCGCGGCCGCGGGCATTTCACGTTCCCCGCGATCGCCGGTCTGGCGCGTCGTCTTGCCGTCGCAGAGCAGGCTGAGGCGCGCCTTGCCCTCCCCGAAGTGCCCGTCGACCTTCACGAGGACCTTGTTGCCGTCCCGTTTCAGGAAAATCTCGTCCGAGAACTGGCCTTTCTGCCCGTGCTGCTCGACTTCCTTGGTGAGCTTGAGGACCAGAGTCCTCGCGCCGAGCGCCTTCTGCTCGACTTTGGACAGCAGTTCCGCCGCGGCCGGGTCGCTCGCGAATTCCGGAGGCTCTCCCCCGCCGGGATCGGAACCCTCCTGGGCGGTGAGGGCGAGGGGGGAGAGGAGCAGGACGACGACGGCACAGAGGCGCGTCATGGGTCGACTCCGTGGAAAGGGGGTGGCTCCGGGAATGAACGTGTGCGGAGGAGAGATCTTACACCATCCTGTCCCCCTCCCCGTCGACTACGGATCGGCGGACAGGATCGCGCGCCACTCGAGCGTGTCGCCGGGACCCTGCCGGACGGTGAAGGCGACGCCGCGGATCCGGGCGAGCCGGCTCGCAAAGCCGGAGAGTTCCGCGGCGACCCGGGCCTCCTCCGACGCAACCCAGTCCCGCCAGGCCTGGTCGATCGCGGCCGTGTGCTCCGCGGCGACCCAGGGACGGCCCGGGTGGGCGGCCTCCCACCGGGCACGGTGTTCCTCGGTGAGCTTTGCCCGGAGTTTTTCGGGCCGCATCCGCTCGATGTCCCGCTCCACCTGCGCCCGCGCACTCTGAGACTTCGTCTGCTCCAGAGCCGACCGGAAGGCCACCGCATCCACATAGGCCCAGGCCGGGCCGTCCGCCGGCGCCGCCGCCATCAGCGCCGTTCCGGAGACCGACCCCGCAAATCCCGGCGCCCCTCCCAGCCGGACGTCCGCGATCGCCTTCACCGTCGCCACCGAGGACGACAGCACCAGGACGCCGTCGATCACCGTGTACGCCGGCTTCACGCCCGCCCCAAGCACGTCATAACTCCCTTCCAGCACCCGCAGATCGAGCCCGCGGTAGGTGTCGCTCACGATCCGGAACTTCCCCTCCCCCTCGTGCAGCCAGGTGAAGAACTGGAAGAGCTGCTCCTGGGCCTTCGCGCTGTCGGTCACGCGCGCCAGGATCGTCAGGCCGAGATACGGGTCGGCCGACTCCGGCGTCATGACGATGACGGCCTCCCTGTCGAACAGGTCCCGGAACACCTGGTCGCTCCGGTGCTCCTCCGCCAGCTGGATCCCGTCGCTGACGAAGACGTAGATCCCCTCGACGAATTCCCCGAACCCGCGGGAGACCGTCCGCCGCTTCCCGGATGCCTTCCCGGACTTCGACAGTTCCTTCAGGAACTCCCAGGTCGTCCGGGCCTCGAATCGCCCCCCGGTCGCATAGCAGGTTTCGAGCGGAAGCCAGCCGCTGAGCCCGGGACCGCCGCCGGGAAGCGCGTACATTTTCTGGAGCCGCTCGGGAAGCCTGGCGGAGAGCGCGAGCGACCCCTCGAGCCGCGCATCCGCTCCGGCGAAGACCAGGCGGCCGCTGACGGACCGCGCGGCCTCGTACTCGAGCATGAACAGCCCCTCGCGGACCGGCACGGAATGAAACCACTCCCGCAGTTTCGGTCCGGCTTCCGGATCCTTGCGCACGGCGGCGAGATCGAGCCAGAAGGCGGGGTCGCCGTCCGGGGAAGCCGCGGCGAGCTCGAGCGCGGCGGGGCCGCTCTCCCCGGTCTCGGCGCGTTCCGCCGCCTTCGCCACCCAGTCCGCACGGGTCCCGGCGATCAGGATGTCGCCGCGGAACTCGAACGTGAGGTGGTCCGGAGTGCTGCGACGGATGATCGGCTCGAGGAGGAAGACATGGAAGGGCACGCGCGTGGCCGCGACGACGTCCTGCCTGCCCCCTGTGAACTTCACCGCGAGCGCGAAGTCCCGCCCCGCGAGGTCGAAGACACGTCCCTCCGTCGCCTCGGGCGGGAGCGTTCCGCCCAGCAGGCCCGCGGCTTCCTCGAGCGAGAGCGGCCCCTCCGCCCGGCCGGGATTCTTCCCGCTCGCCAGCGCGATCAGCGCCGGGGACTTCGCCATGGCGGGCCACCGCCCGGCCAGGTCCTGGACCCGGAGCACGCCTTCCGCATCCCCCGGCAGGATCGCCGCCAGGTCCACGTTCACGTAGGTGCGGTACTGGACCCATTTCACGAGGAGCCAGACGGACCCGCACAGGAAGAGAACCGCCGGCAGACCCAGGATGAGCCACCAGCGTTTCCTGATCGACCGGATCCGGTCGACCAGGCTCATTTGCGCGCGCGTGTGTAGTGGGAGAAGACCACGGTGGCGGACTGGATGTAGTGGTTGTCGTCGAAGCGGACGTCGCGGATCTCCTTCGACTTCAGGAACGGCTTGTTCAGCTCGACGTCGGCGACGAAGTTCCCGAGCTGCTGGCGTGAGATGTTCTTGATCTCGATCCGGTAGGACTGCTCGTCCCAGGTGTCCTTGTAGCGGGATTTCCCGGGGTTGATCTTGTTGATCGTGAACTTGTGCGCCTGCGCGGTCTCGTGGAAGTAGGTCTGGATCGTGTTCGTCTCGTCGGCGGAGACGTTCTGGCCGCTCGCCTTCATCCGGATCAGGTCGTCCCGCACCTTGATCGACCGCGCGAAGTCCGCCTCCGCCTGCTTCAGCCGCTTCTCCAGCAGCGCGGACTCGCTCCAGTAGGACCAGGCGAAGTACCCGGCCGCCGCGGCGCCGATGCCGAGCAGGACGATGAGGATGCCGAAGATGTCGACCGCTCCGCGCTGCCGTCTCACCGGGAGGCCTCCTCGCCGGAGGCGACCGGGATGTCGATGTCGTAGCGCCAGAGTCCCTTGTCGAGCGCGCTGGTCGGCGGCTTGGCGTTCTTGAAGGCCGGCTCGGTCTTGATGCCTCCCCAGATGCGCTCGACCTCCGCCGCGGGGTCGGCCTTCCCCGACAGCTTCACCGTCGTCGACCCGGGCGACGCCGAGATCACGAGGTTCTCGATCCAGAATTTCGACTGGACCTGGATCTTCCCGAACAGGAGCGCCCAGTACATCAGCGCCGAGGTGGGAATCGGGTGCTGCCCGCCGCCCTGCGATTCCTTCCACTCCGCCAGGCGGCTCGACAGGGCCGTGAGCGGCTGGGGCGGCGCGCTCTCCCCGGGGAACAGGTCCGTGAACATCTTCTGGCTGAGCTGCGTCATCTCGGTGTGCTTGGCGCGCACCTGCTTCAGGTCGTCGTGCGACTTCTTCGCGACGAGCACGAGGAAGATGTTGAGCATCAGGATGAGGACGGCGGCGGCCTTCTTGAGCTGGTCGGTCTTCCGCTCGTAACGGTGCTCCTCGCGCCGGAAGTCGAGACCGGTCTTGTCGAGTCCGAGTCCCTTGAGCGCGAGGCCGAGCGCGACCCCGCCCGACCGGCGCGCGCGGTCCCCGCCCGCAATCGCCATCCCCTCGGGGAACAGGTCGACCGGCTGCGCCGTGGCCCCCGAATCCCGGGCGATCCGCGCCGCCAGCCCCGGCAGGTCGTCGCCGTCCCCGGAGACGAGAACCGGCGGAAAATCGTGCCCACCCGAAATCCGCACCAGCGTCCGGCACGCCTCGCCGCTCGCCTTGGCCTCGAAGTCCGGCTCCGTCACCGCCAGCGGCAACACCCGGATCAGCTTCAACCCGCCGCTGTAATGGAGCAGGAAACTCCCCTCCCGGCCCACATGCAGCGCCAGGAACGCCGGGATCGCCGCCGCCGGCCCGCACAGGTACGCGTTCAGGATCCCCGCCGCATCGAGGTCGATCGACGGCGGATCGGCCTTCACCGCCGCAAGATGGTCCAGCCTCGCCTTGACCGCCTTCTTCTCCGTCGCAAACACCAGGAGAAACGTCTGCTTCTCCTTCTGGTCGAGCTTCACGAAATCCACGATCGACTGCTCGACGTCCAGACTCGACGCGTGCGACTCCAGCTCGAATTTCACCGTCTTCCGGAGCTGCTCGTCCGACCCGAACGGCAGGATCAGCTCCCGGATCGTCGTCGAGGCGGCGGGAAGCGAAGGAACGACCGTGCCGCGCGGGAGCTTGTGCGCGGCGAAGAACGCCGTGACCGCGTTCCCGTAGGCCTCCTTCGGGTCCTGCCCGTCCGCCGGCGGAGGAATCTCCGCCTCCGCGTACGCGGTCACACGGAATCCCTTCGGTCCGCCGTCCGCCACGACGGCGCGGAGAGCGCGGGGAGTCATCTCAAGTCCGAGGGATCGGGGCATGGAACCGCTTTAACGACCGGCCCCCGCCGCCGGTTGGCGGAATCCGCCACCGGATTCCCCTTCCACATTCCACCCCCTTCCTCTTCGATACCGCCATGTTCGCCCAGGTCGTCGTCCCCGTCCCGCTGGATCAGGCCTTCACCTACGCCATCCCCGCGGGGATGTCCGTCCCGGTCGGGGCCCGCGTCCTCGTCCCGTTCGGGCCCCGGCGGCTCGTCGGGGCCTGCGTGGGACACACGGAGATCCCTCCGAAACAGACGCCGAAACCCATTCTCCAGGTCCTCGACGACGAACCCGCGTTTGGCCCCGCCCTCCTCGACCTCACCCGCTGGGTCGGCCGCTGGTACCTCTCCAGCTGGGGCGAGGCGCTCATGTCCGCCCTCCCCTCCCCCGTCCGCCGCACCGGCGTCCGCCGTTACGAAAACGTCGCCCGCCTCGCCGTGCCGCCCGCCGAGGCCCTTCGCCAGGCCGCGGAGCTCCGGTCGGTCAACGCACGCTGGGCCCGCGTCCTGGAGGACCTGGCGGAGGCGACCGCGCCCGTGCCGGTCACCGAGCTGGCGGAGCGGCTGGAGATCAGCAGTTCCCCGGTCCTGACCCTCGCCCGACGGGGGCTGGTCGTGGTGGAGAAGCGTGCGATGGACGCCGAGGATCCGATTCTCGCCCACGCCCCCACGGGGGCCGCGCCGCCCCCGCTCAACGCCGACCAGGCGGCGGCGGTCGCCGCCATCGTGGGCGCGCACGGCGCATTCCGGGGCTTCCTCCTCTACGGCGTCACCGGCTCCGGAAAAACCGAGGTCTACCTCCAGGCCATCCGACACTGCGTCGCCTCCGGCCGCCAGGCCCTCATCCTCGTCCCCGAAATCGCCCTGACCCCGCAGACGATCTCCCGGTTCAGCGCGCGGTTCTCGCGCCTGGCCGTCCTGCATCACCGCCTGACCGATGCCCAGCGCGCCGCCCAGTGGAAACGCGCCCGCGCCGGGGAAGCCGACGTCGTCATCGGCGCCCGGAGCGCCGTCTTCGCGCCGCTTCCCGCCCTCGGGCTCGTCGTCGTCGACGAGGAACACGAACCTTCCTACAAGTCGGGGACGGCGCCGCGCTATCACGCGCGCGATGTGGCGGTGAAGCGGGCGCAGCTCGAGGGGGCGGTGGTCGTGCTCGGAAGCGCGACCCCGTCCCTGGAGAGCTGGAGGAACGCGCAGGACGGACGGTACGCGCTTCTCCGCCTGTCCTCGCGGGTCGCCGCCCGGCCGCTTCCGCCCGTCGAGATTGTGGACATGGCGGGGGAGACGGGCGTGAAAGGGCGGCCGCTGCTGCTGTCGCGGAAGCTGGAGAGTGCGGTGCGGGACGCGACGGCGCGCGGGGAGCAGTCGATCCTGTTCCTGAACCGCCGCGGGTTTGCGCCGGTGGTGTTCTGCCCGGCGTGCCGGACGGTGCAGAAATGCGGGCACTGCGAGGTGGCGATGACGTTTCACAAGAGGCGCGGGGTGGTGATCTGTCACCACTGCGGGGCGGAGGCGGCGCCGCCGGCGCTCTGTCCGGCGTGCCGCCAGCCGGGGCTGAAGTTCATGGGGATGGGGACGGAGCGCGTGGAGGAGGAGGTGCGGGAACTGTTCGCGGAGGCGGCGGTGGCGCGGATGGACCGGGACACGACGCGGTCGCGCGGCTCGCACGCGCGGATTCTCGAGGGGGTTGCGGACGGTTCCACGGACATCCTGGTGGGGACGCAGATGGTGGCGAAGGGGCACGACATCCCGGGGGTCACCGTGGTCGGGATCATCAGCGCGGACTCCGGGTTCCAGATCCGCGACTTTCGGGCGGAGGAGAGGACGTTCCAGCTGATTGCGCAGGTCGCGGGGCGCGCCGGCCGCGGGGAGATTCCGGGGAAGGTCTTCGCGCAGACGTTCAGCCCGGACGCGCCGTCGATCGTCCTCGCGGCCCGGCATGACTTCGAGGCGTTCGCGACGAAGGAGATCGCGTTCCGCCGGGAGTGGATCTGGCCGCCGTTCACGCGGCTGCTGCGCCTGGTCGTCGGGTCTCCGTCACCCGAGGAATCGCTGCGCGCGTGCGGAGCGTGCGTGGAGGCGTCGGCCGCGGTGCTCGGAAACGAGGGGTCGCTGACCCTCGGGCCGGAGCCGGCGGCGATCCCGTTCCTGCGCGACCGCCACCGGTATCACGCGGTGTTCCGGGCGAAGACCTGGGAGTCGCTGTGGAAGGTCGCGAGCGCGGGAACGCGGGCGCTCCGGGCGTGGAAATCGGCGGAGGCAGTCTGGGACATGGACGCGTTCGACATGACCTGAGCCGGGTCAGCGCCGGCCCCGGCGGTCCGGGATCTGCGCCGCGGTGTTGAGGACCTGTCCGGGACGGATCCCCGCCCGCCGCGCGACCATGACGCCGTACTCGATGTTCCCGAACATCCCGGTCGCGTGCGCGTCGGTGTCGATCACGAGGGGGATCCCCAGCGCCGCGGCCCGGGCGGCGTGAACCTCGTTCAGGTCGAGCCGCTCCGGCGCCGAATTAATCTCCAGCGCCTTCCCGTGCGCCCGCGCGGCCTCGAAGACCGCCTCCCAGTCGATGTCCAGCGGCGGGCGCTGCCCCAGCCGGCGCGTCGACGGGTGGCCGATCGCGTTCACGCACGGGTGCTCGAGCGCTCGGACCAGGCGCCGCGTGCTCTCCTCGCGGTCGTCCTTCCCGCGCTGGTGGATCGACGCCACCACCCAGTCGAGCGACTCCAGGATCGCGTCGGGCCAGTCGAGCTCCCCGCCCGCAAGAATGTCGACTTCACTTCCCCTCAGGATCCGGATCTTCACCTTCGCCTGCACCGCCTCGATCTCGTCCCACTGGCGGCGCAGCCGGTCCGGCGTCAGCCCGCCCGCGTACGCGGCGGTCGGCGAGTGGTCGGTGATCGCGAGGTACGCGTACCCCCGGGCCTCCGCCGCGCGGGCCATCTCCTCCACCCCCGCGGTCCCGTCGCTCCACGTCGTGTGGCAGTGCAGGTCGCCGCGGATATCCCCCTGTTCGACCAGCCGCGGCGGCGTCCCGCCCGCCCCGTACGCCTCGATTTCCCCGCGGTCCTCGCGCAGCTCCGGCGGAATCCACCGCAGCCCCAGGGCCGCGTAGACCGATTCCTCCGTCTCCCCCGCCACCTTCTCCCCCCGCGTCCCGTCCGGATTCACGCGGAAGACGCCGTATTCGTTCACGGTGAGGCCCATTTTCGAAGCGCGCTCCCGGAGGCGGATGTTGTGTTCCTTCGACCCGCTGAAGTACTGGAGGGCGGCGCCGAAGGACCCGGGGGGGACGGCGCGGACGTCGATCTGGAAGCGTTCCCTTCCGAAGAGGACCGATGTTTTTGTTTCGCCGCGGGCCAGGACCTCGACCACGCCGGGCATCGTCGCGACCGTCTCCATGAGCGCCGCCGGATCCCGCGCGACGGCGGCGATGTCCAGGTCGCGGACGGTTTCCTTCCAGCGCCGGAGCGAGCCCGTGGGGACCGACTCCACCGCCCCCCCGCTCCCCCGGAGGTGGGACAGGATCCGGTCGGCGATCATCCGGGCCTCCCAGAGCGGGACCCGCTCCCGGCTCTCGCGCATCGTCGCGATCGAGGCCAGGATCTTCCCCTCCGACTTCGCCCCCATGCCCTTGAGCGGCCGGACACGCTGCTCCCGGCACGCCGTCTCCAGGTCCGCGATCGAGGCGATCCCCAGCGTGTCGACCAGGAGCTTCGCCTTCTTCGGCCCCAGGCCGGGAATGTTCATCAACTCGAGAATCGCGGGGCTGACGGAACCCCGCAGTTCCTCCAGCTCCGCGATCCGCCCCGTCGCGAACCACTCCGCAATCTTCTTCGCCATCCCCTCGCCGACTCCCGGCAGCTCCCGGAGCCGCCCCTCCTTCGCGAGCAGGGCGATATCCTCGGGAGCGGAGTCGAGCGTCTGGGCGGCCCGCTCGTGGGCGCGGATTCTGAAGACGTCCGCGCCGGTGATCACGAGCAGGGTCGCAAACTCGCGGAAGAGCTCCGCCAGCTGGGGGTGGGCCATGGGGGACCATTCTCGCACGGGGCGGCGCCGGCGCGCGCGATTCTCCGGCTCGACGCCCCGCCCGGGAGGCAGATCCCCCGCGTATACTCCGGACGCCATGCCCCCCCCCGCGACCCTCCGCGACCGCCTCGCCGCCCTGGTGGATCACCTCCGGCAGCCCGTGGACGGCGCATCGGTCGCCCTGATGAGATTCGCCTTCGGCGCCCTCATGGTCTGGGACGGGTACCGCTACCTCTCGAATGGCTGGGTCCTGAACTACTGGATCCGCCCCAGCCACTTTTTCCACTACGACGGGTTCAGCTGGGTCCGGCCCTGGCCGGGCCAGGGAATGTACTGGCACTTCGGCTTCCTCATCGCCGCCGCCGCGGCCATGGCGCTCGGCGCGGCCTGGCGACTCAGCGCCGCCGTCTTCGCCGTCCTGTTCGGCATGGTCTTCCTCTTCGACCAGGCCAACTACCTCAATCACTTCTACCTCATCACGCTCCTCGGCTTCGCGTGGATCTTCATCCCGGCCCACACCACCGCCTCCGTCGACGCCGCGCTCCGCCCCTCGATCGCCACCGCCGACGTCCCGCGCTGGTCGCTCTGGCTCCTCCGGTTCCTCATCGCCGTCCCCTACTTCTTCGGCGGCGTCGCAAAGCTCAACCCCGACTGGCTCCGCGGGGAGCCGATGCGGCAGTGGCTGCTCCAGCGCTCGGACTGGCCGTACGTCGGGAGCCTCTTTCAGACCGAGTCCGCGACCTGGTTTTTCGCGTACGGGGGCCTCGCCCTCGACCTGTTCATCGTTCCCGCGCTGCTCTGGAAGAAGACCCGGAAGTGGGCATTCATCGGCGCGCTCGCCTTTCACGGCCTGAATGCGCAGCTCTTCAGCATCGGCGTCTTCCCCTGGATGATGATGGCCGCAACCACGATCTTCTTCGAGCCGGAATGGCCGCGTGAGATCTTCCGCTGGTTCGCCAGGCCGGCACCCCGGCCCGTGCCGCCGCTCAACCCCGCGGGCGCCGCCGGATTCGTGCTCCTCGCCGCCTTCGTGACGGCCCAGGTCCTCATTCCCTTCCGACACCTGCTCTACCCCGGATACGTCTCCTGGACGGAGGAGGGCCACCGGTTTTCCTGGCACATGAAACTCCGGGACAAGGAAGCGACGACGGTGATCCGCGCCCGGGAGCCCGGGACGGGGCGGACCTGGAAAGTTCTGCCTTCGGACTACCTCTCGCCCCGGCAGGTGACGAAGTTCCAGGACCAGCCGGACATGCTGAAGAAGTTCGCGCTGATCGTCGCCGAGGACCACCGGAAGAAAACCGGCCGGGAACTGGAGATCCGGGCGGAGGTGATGTGCTCCCTGAACGGGCGGAAGAAGCAGCTGCTGATCGACCCGGAGATCGACCTCGTCCGGGCTCCCTGGGGGCTCGGGCCGACGCCGTGGATTCTCCCGCTGAAGACGCCGCTCAAGTAGCGCGCGGCAGTCCGAGCGTGTGCTGTAGAATCGCGGGACCATGGGCACCCCCGGTCTCCAGCGGTCGAATCGAAGGTCCCGGCATCCCGACGCACGGCTTCCGGGACCCCGCCCCCGCACCGCCGCGGAGACAGCGTGACTCTCGCATGGATCGACATGGTCTGCGGCGCCGCCGGCGACATGCTTCTCGGCGCCTGCGTCGATGCGGGTCTGAAGGTCTCCGATCTGGAGAAGGAACTCCAGGGGCTGGGGCTCCCGGGGTGGTCGCTCCGGGCCCGGAAGGTCCGGAAGGGGTCGATCGGGGCGACGAAGGTGGATGTCGTGATCCGCGGGAGGACGGAGTTTGAGGCGATGGAAGCGGAGCGTGGCGCCGAGGCGCACGGCCACGTCCACGCGCCGGGGAGCGGGGAGGTCGGAGCGGGACACCACGCCCACGCCCGGCCGC
>JABWAY010000393.1 GCA_013360825.1 Candidatus Brocadiia bacterium
GCCACGGCCGCCGGCGCCCGGGGCTCCGGCGGCGTCCCTGACCCGCACTCCCCCTGGCGCCTCGGCGACCGCTGGAGAAACGGATGAAATACTCCTGCGGCGGACACGAGTACGAGGCGGTCCCCGGACCCGGTGCCAGACTCCTCGCGGACGGTTCCTGGCTCGTCGGCGGCCGCCGCATCCTCGTCGCGCGGACCGCCGCCGGGATCGAGGCCTGGTCCGGCGGGCGCGTCTGGTACCTCCGCCGCGTCGAGACGACACGGAAGAAGGCCGCCGGCGAGGCGGAGGACATCGTCAGCCCGATGACCGGAAAGGTGACCCGGGTCATGGTCAAGACCGGAGACCGCGTGACCAACGGGCAGGTCGTCGTGATCGTCGAGGCGATGAAAATGGAATACCGCGTCGTCTCGCCGGCCGAGGGGACCGTCGCCGCCGTCAAGGTCAGAGACGGCCAGATCGTCGAGATGGGCGCCGTCCTCGTCGACGTGAAGCCCGGCTAAGCAGCTCCACGATGTTCTTGTGCCATCCATCCTCGCGTCGTTCAACGTCCTGCGTCGTCGTCGACAGGCACGGAGATGGATGGCACGAGTTCAACGTGGAGTGACTCCGGAGAGACAGCGAGCGAGAACGCTTCATGTCCGCCCGGCCGCACAGCACAATGGCGGGCATGACCCTCCCTCCTTCCATCACCCTGGTCGAGGTCGGCCCGCGCGACGGACTCCAGAACGAGCCGACCCCGGTCCCCGTCGAGGCGAAAGTCGCCTTCATCGAGGCGCTGATGGACGCCGGACTGCGCGAAATCGAAGTCACCAGCTTCGTCTCGCCGAAATGGGTCCCGCAGCTCGCAGACGCCGGGGACGTCTTCGCCCGGCTGAAGCCGCGCCCCGGGATCACCTGGTCCGCGCTGGTCCCGAACCTCAGGGGAATGGAGCGGGCGCTCGCCTGCGGCGTCCGGAAAGTCGCGGTCTTCACCGGCGCCACCGAGACGTTCTGCAGGAAGAACATCAACATGTCGTTCGCCGAGTCCCTGGACGCCTTCCGCCCCGTCGTGGCGGAGGCACGAAAGAACGGGATCGCCGTGCGCGGATATCTGTCCACCGCCTTCGGCTGCCCCTACGAGGGGGCCGTCGACCCGGCGCGCGCGGCGGAGGCCGCCCACCGCCTCGCCGATCTCGGCTGCGACGAGCTTTCGATCGGCGACACGATCGGCGTCGCCGCCCCCACCGGCGTCGAGGCGCTCCTCTCCCGCCTCGCCTTTCCCCGCCCCGCAACCGCTCTCCACTTCCACGACACCCGCGGAACCGCCGCCGCCAATGCCGTCCAGGCCGCCACCATGGGCTTCGCACGGTTCGATGCCAGCGCGGGCGGCGCCGGGGGATGCCCCTACGCGCCCGGCGCCGCGGGCAACGTCGCCACCGAGGACCTCGTCTACCTGTTCGAGACGATGGGGGTGCGCACCGGGGTCGACCTTTCGAAGCTGGCGGCGGCCTCGGAAGCGCTCTTCGGGATTCTCGGCAGGACGCCGCCGGGGAAGGCGCAGCGGGCGGCAATGGCCGCGGCGCGGAAGCCCTGACCATGGACGCGCACGCGCTCTCCGTACTCGAGTTCGACGCCGTGCGGCGCCATCTGGCCGGGGAGGCGTTCACGGAGCCCGGGCGTCGGGAGGCGCTGGGGCTGGCGCCGTGCCGGGACATGGCGACCGCGCGGTGGCTGCAGGACGAGACGATGGAGATGCGGCGCGGGGTGGCGGAGCAGGGGCGGCCTCCGGTGGACGGCGCGGGGGATCTGCCGAAGATCCTGGTCTCAGCGCGGATCGAGGGGCATCCGCTCGATCCGGAGGATCTCCTCTCCGTCGCGAGTTCCCTGCGGGCGGCGCGCGCGGTGCTGTCCTGGGCGGGGCGGATCGAGTGGGAGAAGCCGCGGCTGGAGGCGGTGATCGCGAACCTCCGCGCGGAACCGGAGGTCGAGCGCGAGATCAGCGCGGCGTTCGACGAGCAGGGGAAGGTCGCGGACGGGGCGAGCCCGGCGCTGCGGGAGATCCGCCGGACGATGGCCCGGCTCGAGGAGCGCATCCGGAGGCGGATGGACGACATCCTGTCCCGCGCCAGCTCGTGGCTTCAGGACTCGTTCGTCACGCAGCGGAACGGGCGATGGGTGATCCCGGTCAAGAGCGGGTCGCGATCGAACGTCCCCGGGATCGTGCACGACTCCTCGGATTCGGGGGCCACGCTCTACATCGAGCCGGCGTCGGTGGTCGAGACGGGGAACGATCTCGCCGCGGCGACCGCCGAGGAGCGCGTCGAGGTCCGGCGCATCCTGACCGCCCTGTCGGACCGGGTGCGGTCGATCCTCCCGGCGCTCGAGCGGAACGGAGCGGCGCTCGCCGCGATCGATCTCGCCGCCGCGCGGGCCCGCCTGGCCGAACGGCTCAACGCCGCCCGGGCGGAGATCGACGACGGCTGCCGCGTCCGACTGGACGGGGCGCGCCACCCCCTCCTCGTCCTGAAAGGCGTCGACGCCGTCCCGATCGACCTCCGGGTCGGCGACGATTTCCGCATCCTCGTCATCACCGGCCCCAACACCGGCGGGAAGACCGTCGCCCTCAAGACCACCGGTCTTCTCCACCTCATGGCCCTCGCGGGACTCCACATCCCCGCCCGCCCCGGCGCCCGCATCGGCGCCTTCACGGACATCTCCGCGGACATCGGGGACGAGCAGTCGATCGAACAGTCGCTGTCCACATTCTCCGCACACCTCCGGCGGATCGTCGACCTCCTGCGCACGGCAGGCCCGCGCACCCTCGTTCTCCTCGATGAGCTCGGCGCCGGGACCGACCCCGCGGAGGGCGGCGCCCTCGGGTGCGCCATCCTGGAATCACTGCTCGCCTCCGGCTCCCGGGTCGTCGCCACCACCCACCTGACCGAACTCAAGTCGTTCGCCGCCACCACCCCCGGCGTCGTGAACGGCAACGTGCTCTTCGACCCCGAAACGCTCAGCCCCCTCTACACGCTCGAAATCGGCGTCCCCGGGCGCTCCAACGCGTTCGCAATCGCCCGCCGCTACGGCCTCCCGGACCCGGTCGTCGCCCGCGCCGAGGACTTCCTCGGCGACCGCCAGGGAGAGATCAGCGCCCTGAGCGCCGAGATCCGCGAGCTGGAGCGCAGCATCGCCACCTACGGCGGCGAGATCGACGGCATCGACGCGCAGCTCACCGCGCTGCGCGAGCGCGAGCGCAGCGGCGCGGTGCCGAAGGAGATCGAGCAGGCCAGGACCATGGCGCCGGAGCTGCGCAAGGTCCACGAGGAGCTGCAGTTCCGCGTGGCCTACGCGCGCAGCGCGTTCGAGA
>JABWAY010000049.1 GCA_013360825.1 Candidatus Brocadiia bacterium
ACTGCGCGCCGTCGCGCGCGGGTAAGGGCGCGACGGGACGGCGCCGCGGATGCGGTAGGATGGGGGAAACCCCCGGAGCCCACCCCATGCGCCTCGCCGCCCTCCTCACCGCCGCCCTCGCGTCCCTCGCCGCCGCCGAGCCGGCCTCCGTCGTCGTGCCGTTCGAACTCGAGGCCAACCTGATCTGGGTCGACGTCAGGCTCGACGGCAAAGGACCGTTCCGGATGGCGTTCGACACCGGCGCCTCCACGACCGTCATCCTCCCGGAGGTCGCGAAAGCCGAGGGGCTGCTCCCGAAGGGCGGGGGGACGGAATTCGACGGCCTGAAATTCGTCAACGTGGCCGCCCTGACCCTGGGCGGCCTCTCGGAGGGCCCGGTGAAGGTCGCCGTCATGGAAGTCCCCCAGCTCTCCGGCCCGGCGGAGCTGATGCGCATGAAGGCTCACGGAGTCCTCGGGTTCAATTTCATCGCCCGGTTCGTCACCACCCTCGACTACAAGGCGCGCACGCTCACGTTCAAGCGGAACAACTTCGTCCCCCCGGACCCGGAGCAGGGGATCCCCGGGTTCCACGCCGCGCCGAGCGGATTCTTCGGAGTCCAGGTGCAGGAAGCGGACCCGCGCGATGTCCGCCGGCACGGGTACGACGGCGGGCTGGTCGTGAACGACGTGACCGAACTCTCGCCCGCGGAAAAGGCGGGGATCCGGCCCGGCGACATCCTGGTGGACATCGCGGGGACGCCCGTCGTGCGCGCGTCCTCCCTCCGCGACTTCCTGCGCCGCACCGCTCCGGGGCAGAAGATCGTCGTCACCTTCCTGCGGGACGGAGAACTCTGGGAGGCGGACGTCACGATCGGGAAGCCCCGCGCGGCCGATCGCTGAAACCCGGGACCGGGCCCCCCCGGCGCGCCCTACTCCTCCTCCTCCGTCTCCACCCGTCCCTGCACGAACCGCTCCAGCACGGTCGCGAACTCCGGAATCACCCATCCCTCCGCCTTCGCAGGCCCCTCCTCCCGACCCTTCTTCCCCTTCGTCCCCTCCTCCTCCGGCGCCACGGGGATCACCGCAAGGATCGCCCCCGTCTTCGCAAACCGGCGGTCGATCAGCGCCATCCCGATCTGCGCCTTCCCGACCAGCGTGCAGCTCGTCACCTCCCCGATCGTCTGACCCTTCAGGTTCGACACCGGATACCCGGCCCGGACCGCCCGCGCCTTGTCGCTGTTGAGCCGGAACCGGACGACCTCGTTCTTCGACGCCGCCATCCGCGCGATCAGCGCGTCCCGGCCCACGAACCACGGCTTGTGGAGCTTCACGAACGCGCCGTACCCGGCCTCCCCGGGAAGGATGCCGGCCTTCCCGGCGAGTTCGTGCCCGTAGAGCGGGAACCCCACCTCGGTCCGCGTGCTGTCCCTCGATCCCAGCCCGCACCGCTGGAGCCCGTACTTTTCCCCGGCGGCGAGAAGGGCGCCCCAGAGCTTCGGCGCCTGGTCCGGGTGCAGGTAGAGCTCAAATCCCGTGTTTTCCCCCGTGTATCCGGTCCTCGAAACCAGGACCGGAATCCCGCCGCACAGCGTGGTCTCGATGAAGTCGCTCTTCTTGAGGTCCCGAAGCGCCGCCTTCGTCGCCTTCGAGTCCGAGGCGCGCTGCAGGATCGCCAGCGACTTCGGCCCCTGCACCGCGACGTCGACCAGCTGGTCCCTGCCGCTCGACGGATCCTTCAGGTTCCGCAGCGTCACGCTCCCCTCGATCTCGACCCCCGGCCGCTTCGGGTCGAGCAGGTAGCGCCGCTCCGCCACGCCGGTAAACCAGGCCCACAGCTTGTCGGCGTTCGACGCATTGACGACCAGCAGGAACCGCTCCGCCGCACGCCGGTACACCAGGATGTCGTCGAGGATCGCGCCGTCCGGACCGAGGACGTAGGAGTACTGCGTCTGCCCGTCGCGGAGCCTGGCCACATAGTTCGTCGTGACCAGGTCGATGAAGCGCTGCGCGTACGGGCCCGCGACCTCGATCGTCCCCATGTGCGTGATGTCGAAAATCCCGGCGCGCTGCCGCACCGCGGCATGCTCGTCCATGATCGACGAGTAGAGGACCGGCATTTCCCACCCCGCGAACGGGACCATCCGCCCCTTGTTCCCCTTCGCGTCCTTCTCCTGGTGCTGCTCCCACAGGCAGGACCGTTTCGCCGCTCCCTCGTAGTCGCGCCAGACGAAGGCCTCCTTCCCCGTGTCCCTGGACCCCGCATGGCGGACGCCGATGAAATACGGCTTGGTCAGGTCGGGCTTCGCCTCGTCGCGCTTCGCCGCCTCGCGGGCCCGCAATCCGGCGGGGGTGGCGCCTTCCTTGCGGAGGCGGGTCCAGACGCGGGACGCCTCCTGGGCGGAAGTCAGGAGGAGGTACCAGGGAGCGTCCCCCGGGCGGACGCAGAGCGCCGCGGCGCCGTCCACGGCGCCCTGGGCCCATTTTCCGGCCTTGAGGGCGCCGAACGGGGCGCAGACGGCCTTGAGGAGCGGCGCGACCTTGGGGCCGGCGAGCCCGAGAACGACCTGGCGGCGGTCCGCCCGCCGGGCGTGCCGGAGATCCTCGATGGCGACCGGCCCGTCGATCTTTGCGTAGAGGTCGGAGGGGTCGAAGCGGACGAATCCGTCGGAGAGGGCCTGGAGCCAGCCGAGGGTCCCCGGCTGGGCGTCGAACACCCAGAAGTCGTCGGATCCGTCCGCGCCCTCCGGCAGCCGGAGCAGCACGGGCTCGTCCGTCGTCTCGCCGGCGGGGGAGAGCAGCACCGCGGCCGCCGCGTCCCCCGGTTCCAGGTGGCACCGGCTCGCAAGGACGCTCCCCAGGAACGCACGGGCCCGCTCGCCGCGCACCGACAGGATCGGGCGGTCGGTCCAGTCAAAGAGCGCGGCGCCCTTGTCCACCGCCTCCCGCTCCGCCTTCGGGTCGCCGAACGTCGCGGGAATGAGGTGGCCGTCCCGTTCTTCGAGCGCGGCCTTGGACTCTCTGTGAAGCGGGGTGAGGGGGGATTCGGTCCGCGCGGTCACGATGCGGGTGACCATTCCCTGGCCTGCGTCCCAGCGCCCCTCGCGGGCGAGCGCGCGCACTCCCTCGCGGATCGACTGCAGCACCTCCGGCGCGATGCGGGCGCGCCCGACCGGTCCGGCGCCGCCGTCGATTTCGTACGTCTCGCAGGACTTCAGGGTGCGTGCGATCAGGCCGGCGAGCGTCTGCATGTGCGACTCGGTCAACCCCCGCTGGGTCACGAACACGGTTCCGATCCGCAGGCCGCTCGGGCGCGCGGCGTTGGCGTCGCCGGGAAGGGTGTTCTTGTTGAGCGTGATTCCGCAGAGGTCGAGGATGTTGGCGGCGACGTCGCCCGAGAGGGGGACGCCGGTCTTCGTCTCGAGCCCCTTGAGGTCGATGGTGAACAGGTGGGTGTAGTTCAGCTCCTTCTTCTTCGACGCCGGGTCGTTCTCGTTCGCGGCGTTGAGGCGCTCCGGGAGCGCGAGGCCGTGCGCGACCGGGATACCCTCGCGGGTGAGGGCGCGGATCAGCGTCCGGGCGTTCGCGACGACCTGCTTCATCAGCGACCGGAATTTCTCCGTGTTCGCCATGGCGAACGCGACCGCCTTGGCGGCGATCTGGTGCAGGTGCGGGCCCCCCTGTTCCCCCGGGAAGACCGCGGCGTCGAGCGCCCGCGCGTGCGCCGCGTCCGTGGAGATGAGGATCGCGCCCCGCGGGCCGCACAGCGTCTTGTGCGTCGTCATCGACACGACGTCCGCGATGCCGACCGGGTTCGTGAGAAGCCGCGCCGCGATCAGGCCGGCCGGGTGGGACACGTCCGCCAGCAGGATCGCCCCCACGGAATCCGCCGCCGCCCTCAGGCGCGCCCAGTCGATGTCGTACGGATACGCGGAGCCGCCCCCGATCAGGAGTTTCGGTTTCGCCTCCGCCACCACCCGGTCGATTTCGTCATAGTCCAGCAGCCCCGTCTCCGGGTCCACATGGTACGGCGTCACCCTGTACCGCTTCCCGCTCCGGTTCGCCGGGCTCCCGTGCGTCAGGTGCCCGCCATGCGCGAGGTGCAGTCCGACCACGGCGTCCCCGGGCTGCAGGAACGCCTCGTACACCGCGTTGTTCGCCGCCGCCCCCGACAGGGGCTGGACATTGACGAAGAGACGCTGGGCGGGGAAGTCCTTCGTCGCGAACACCTCGGCCGCCCGCCGCTGCGCCAGGACCTCGACGAAGTTCGCGTACTCCGTTCCCTTGTAGAACCGCCGGTCGCCGTAGCGGCGGTGGTAGGCCAGGTAGCGGTCCACGTCCGCGAGCCTGCCGGCCTCGCGGCGCGCCAGGCGGTTCGACGGGTACCCCTCGGCGTAGACGTTCGCGAACACCGTCGCCATCGCTTCGCGCACGGCCCGAGGCGCGAGCGACTCGCTCGCGATCAGGATGATCTGGTCGGATTGCCGGTCCTCCTCCGCGACCGACAGCCCCGACGTCTCGGGATCGATCTCCTCCAGCGGCTCACGGAACAGGTAGTCGGCGATCGGGGTCCTGACGGGGGCGGGGGCGGGTTTCACGCCTTTCATGGCACCTCGGTACGCGGGCGGGGAAGAAGGCCGCCGAAGCGCCCGCACGGCCCGGGCGCGGCGGAAGAACCCGCCATCCTATGCGAGGGGCCGCGGACTGTCCATCAACGGCCGGTGGTGCCGTGCGGGACGGGACGGGAGTCCGGCTTCCCCGATCCGGCCGGGCCTATTTCGGCTCTCCCGGCGGCGGGGCGTCGGGATCCGGCGTCTCCACGAACGACCCCTTCTGCCCGCTCCAGAATTTCCGGGCGGCCTTCAGCCATGCCGGGCCGTCATCCCCCAGCGCCTCCCCGAATCCGGACGCTCCGTTCACGTAGAGCGCCAGCTCCTTCAGCGCCCCCTGGGAATCCGGATCCTTCTTGTCCGCGATCAGGGACGCCTTGTCGAGCATCGCCTCCACCAGGACCCTGCTGCGGATCGGCATGGAGCTCTTGGCGGCCGCGACGGCGAGCATCACGTTGGAGGACCGGATGGCCTTCTCGAATGTCGGGACGACGTCGGGATCCCCGAACCCGGCGAGCGAATCGAGCACGGACTTGAGGAACGCCAGCTGGTTGTCCCATTCCAGCCCGGCCTCGGAGTTCCCGGACCGTCCGCCGGGCCTGGGTTTGCCGAGCTTGGCGATCAGCTTCTCGGCGAGCTTGGTCAGCTCGGCCATGGCGGTCCGGCGTTCCTGGTTCGTCGCGAGGTAGCCTCGCGCCGCGTCCCGGATTCCCGTGTCCACATCCGTCAGGGCGTCCGCGATCGCCTCGGCCACCTTCTCATGACGGCAGTTGAGATGGTCGTTGTTCAGCTTCCCCAGCTGGTCGAGCGCGGCCTTGCGGACCATCGGGTCCTTCTTCGACTTGTCCCGGTTCCAGACCTTGAGCGCCTCCGTCTCCTCCTTGGAGTGCCGGATACACATCGCGGTTTCCATGCAGGCGTCGCAGTTGCCGGCGCGGGCCCATGCGGAGACGAGCAGAAGTGTCATCAGGGTCGAAACGGCGCGCATCGCAGCTCTCCTGTGAACGGGGGGACCGGTGCCAGTGTGCCGGATTGCGCGCCGCCGGGCAAGCCCGCCCGCTCGGATCGGGCTTGCCCGCCGGGCCCCGGGTGATTAGCATTCCCCGTCGCGCCCGCCTCGGACCCTTGGGAGAATTCCCCGACATGTTCGGCCGGAAACCGAACCCCAGCGACCTGAAGGAGATCGTCGACAAGTGCCGCTTCAAGCTGGTCCGCAAGCTCGCGGACGGCGGGATGGGGTCCGTCTACGAGGCCGTCCTGTCGGGAGGGGAGGGGTTCGAGAAGACGGTCGCGATCAAGACGATTCAGGAATCGCTCTCGAACGACCCGGAGTTCGTCGAGATGTTCATCGGCGAGGCGAAGCTGGTCGCCGACCTGGTGCACCAGTACATCGTGCAGATCTACCAGATGGGGAAGGTCGGGAACATCTACTACATGGCGATGGAGTACGTGGAGGGTGTCAACCTCCAGGAGTTCATGAACCGGCACTACGAGCGGCGCATGAAGCTGCCCATCGACCTGGCCGTCTACATCATCTCGCGCGTCGCGCGGGGGCTCGAATACGCGCACCGCAAGACCGACCGCATGGGGAATCCGCTGAACGTCGTGCACCGCGACATCTCCCCGAAGAACATCATGATCTCGACCGAAGGGTTCGTGAAGCTGACGGATTTCGGGATCGCCAAGGCGCGGAACCTCCTGAAGAACCAGGAGGGTGAGGTCCTGATGGGGAAGGCGCAGTACATGTCCCCCGAGCAGGCGCAGTACATGCAGACGGACGGTCGGAGCGACCTGTTCAGCCTCGGGATCGTGATGTACGAACTGCTCACGGGGCAGGCGCTCTTCGGCAGCGAGAACACCGGCGTGATCCTGGAGAACGTGGTCTACAAGGAGATCCCGCCGGCGCGGCGCGCGGCCCCCGAGATTCCGGAGGAGGTCGACCGGATCCTCGCGAAAACGCTGATGCGCGACATGGGCCAGCGCTACCAGGACGCGAGCCGGATGGCGTACGACCTCGAGTACTACATGTATCACAACCGCTTCGGCCCCACGAACGTGACGCTGGAGAAGTACATGCAGCGCATGTACCCGGAGCTGTTCAAGTCCACGCCGCGGCGGAGCGACAGCGAGATTTTCCCGGCGGACGCGGATCCGGCCGGGAAATCGAAGCGGTAGCGGGAACGGGCGGGGCTTGCGGCGCGGGTCGCCGGCCGATAGGATCTCCGCCCCGTCACGGTGGGTATAGCTCAATTGGTTAGAGCACCAGATTGTGGCTCTGGATGTTGCGGGTTCGAGCCCCGTTACCCACCCTCGCCGCGCCGGGATCCCTGGCGCGGCGGTTCTGTTTCCGGGCCGGGGGAGCGCGGCGGCCGTCGCGCCGGCGTCTCCCGGCGCCCGGCCTCAGGGCATCGGGCTCCAGGTGCGCGTCGACCCGAGTTCTATCCCCTGGCAGGTCGGGGCGAGGAACCGCGCGACCGTGTCGAGGAACATCACCTCGTCGGGAGAGAACCCGTCTTCTTTCCGCGACTGGGCGTCCAGGATCCCCAGGCACCTGTCCCCGAGCCGGATCGGAATGCAGATCTCGCTTTTCACACCCGGGATCCGCGCCACGTACGTCTCGTTCTTCCCGACGTCGCGGACGTGCACCGTCTCCCCGAGCCGGAAGGCGTACCCGATCAGCCCCACCGCGAACTTCTGCGTCGCCCCCGGCACCACGTCGATGTCGCCGCGCGCCCGCTGCGCCATGAGGACGAGTTCCTCGCGGTCGTAGTCCCCGAGGAAGAGCGAGACATAAAAGCACTCCAGCAGGCCGCTGATCGCCTCGACGGCCCGCTGCAGGACGGTCATCGCCGGGAGGACGCCCCCCCCGATCCGCGAGATGTGATAGAGCACCTCGCACTGCTGCGCGCGGCGGCGCTCGATCTCGTAGATCTCCGCGTTCCGCAGCGCGATCGCGCACTGGTCGGCCATCATCTCGAGGAGCTTCACGTCGGCCGGCTTGAAGTCATGCAGCCTGTTGGACTCCAGGTTGAGCACGCCGAGCAGCCGGCCCTCCGCCATGACCGGGACCGCCAGTTCCGACTTGATCACGCCGGTGTTCCCCACGTACCGCTTGTCCTTCGACGTGTCGTTCACGATCAGAGGCTTGCGGTGCGTCGCCACCCAGCCCGTCACCCCGCCGTCGCGGATCTGCTGGAAGAACCGCTGGTCGAGCTTGTGGAAATGCGGCCCGCTCGCGAGGTGCTGGACGAACTCCTGCCCGTTGGAGCCCAGGAGCAGCAGCGTCGTGTCGGACACGTCGAACGACTCGCGCGTCAGCTGCACGATCGCGGGAAGGAGCACGGCCGGGTCCAGCGAGGACAGCCACCGCCGGTTGATCGCCAGGAGGATCGATGCCACATCCGCCCGCCGCGGCTTGCCGCCGCCCTTCCGCGCCGGCGCCGCCTTGCGTTTCGCCGGCTTTCTCGGGTGCTTCATGAGGTGCAAAGGTACCCGTCCCCGCCCACGCAGTCCACGCGAATCCCCGTTCGGCGGGGAAGCGGATCACCCCGGGCTGCCGTTGGATCCGCCCCCGAACAGCCGCCGGAAGAACCCGGGCCGGGCGGGAGCCTCGGCCGGCTTCGCGGAGACGCGCCCCGTGATGTCCCTCCCGTCCTTGTCCGGAATCCCCGTGTTGTGGAACTCCAGAAGCGTTTTCTGCAGCCCGGCCGTGGCGCGGATGTTGCCGTTGGCCAGGCTCTCCGAGAGGTCCACCCACGCCACTTTGATCGGAGTTTCCCCGGACGTCGTCCAGACGTTGTAGCTCATCCCGTCCCTCTGAACCTTCCAGAGAGGGCGGCGCAGGACCCGTTCAAGGAGGACCTGCACCTGGAAATCGGTGTAGGCCTTCGCCGGGGGCATGGGGGTCACCAGAAATGCAGAGTGGGCGATGCTGGATTTTCACGTATTTATCGGCACGAAACAAGCGGCAACTCCTGCCCGAACCCCACCGGGCATTTTGATTTGCGGCTCTCCCGCCCGTGCCCGTAGGATCGTCGGCCTACCCCGCTTCCGCACTGGAGCCGCCCGTGAGAGACCCGCGCGTTGTCAAGCTGGCGAAGACGCTCGTCCACTACTCGACCCGCCTGGGTCCGCAGGACACCTGCCTGATCGAGGCGTTCGACATCCCCGCCGACGTCGTGGAGGTCCTCGTGGAGGAGGTCGCCGCCGCCGGCGCCACCCCGCTCGTCCATGTCCGCAGCACCCAGGTCACGCGCGCCCTCCTGGCCTCGGCCCGCGAAGGAACCTGGCAGGCGCACGGCGAAGCGGACCTCGCGCTCATGAAGAAGGCCACCGCCTACATCGCCCTCCGCGGCGCCCTGAACGTCGCGGAGACGAGCGACATCCCCAATGACCGCATGCAGTGGTACCAGCGCCACTACCTCGCCCCGGTCCATTTCAAACAGCGCGTCACGAAGACCCGCTGGTGCGTCCTCCGCTGGCCCACCCCCTCGTTCGCCCAGCAGGCCGGTATGTCCACCCGCGCCTTCGAGGACTTCTACTTCGACGTCTGCACCATGGATTATTCGAAGATGGCCGAAGCGATGCGCCCGCTGAAGGCCCGGATGGAGCGGACGGACAAGGTCCGCATCATGGGCCCCGGGACGGACCTCAAGTTCTCGATCAAGGGGATCCCCGCCATCATGTGCACCGGGGACCGCAACATCCCGGACGGGGAGGTCTTCACCGCCCCGGTCAGGACGTCCGTGAACGGCATCATCACATTCAACACCCCGACGCTCTACCACGGGTCGCGCTTCGAAAACATCCGCCTCGAGTTCCGGAACGGAAAGGTCGTCGGCGCGACGGGGTCCGACCCGGTCCGTCTGAACGAGATCCTGGACACCGACGAAGGAGCGCGCTACGTCGGCGAGTTCTCCATCGCGTTCCACCCGCTGATCCGCCGCCCCATGCTCGACATCCTCTTCGACGAGAAAATCATGGGATCCTTCCACTTCACCCCCGGCAACGCCTACGACGAGGCCGACAACGGGAACCGGTCGGCGGTTCACTGGGACATGGTGATGATGCAGACCCCCGAGCACGGCGGCGGGGAGATCTTCTTCGACGGCGAGTGCATCCGCCGCAACGGCAGGTTCATCGTCCCGGAACTTGATCCCCTCAATCCCGAGAGGCTCCTCGGCCAGGCGTCGCCGCCGAAGACGCAGGCGTTCGCCGCCCCCGGCACCGCAAAGAAGACGAAGGCCGGGGCGGGGAAGCGCTGACCGCGATGTCCGCCCACTTTCCCGTCCCGCTGTCCCTCTCGCACGCCGCGACGGTCTCGCTGCGCATCGCGCGGCAGATTTCGCGCCACGGTCCCGATTTCCCCCCGGAAGCCGAGCCGCTGTTCAAGTACGTCGGCGAGCTGACCGCGGTTCTGAGCCCTTACATGGCCGGGACCGGGGATCCCCCGGAGGCGGAGGGCCAGCGGACGGCGGAGACCGCGCTCCGGCTCGGGCGGCGGATCGTCGAGCAGATCGTGGAGCTGAAGTGGGGCGAGGACCGGCTCGGGCAGTGCGTCCGCAACCTCTTTGAGAGCCTCGAACACGGAGAGGAGGGCGCGGCGCTCGGGCTGCGTGCGGGGGAGAGTCCGGACTCGGCCCAGCGGCCGACCCCCTGATGCGCGTCGTCTTTCTCTGGGCCGTTCCCGCGCCGGTCCGTGAGTACCTGCGGACGGAGCTCCCCGGGTGGCCGCTCGATTTCCCGGAGAACGGATTCGACAGCCCCGAGCTGACCCGCGAGGCGGACGCCGCCGTGGGCTGGCGGATCACGGAGGAACAACTCGCGGCGGGGAGCCGCCTGCGCCTCTTCCAGACCCCCGCGGCCGGCCCCGAGTGGCATGTCCCACTCTTCCGCAGGTTCCCCCACATCCCGGCCTGCAACTCGCATGGAAACGCCCACGCCGTCGCCGAGAGCGTCCTGGCGCTCCTCCTCGCGCAGGCCAAGCAGATCGCGTTCCATGACCGCGCCATGCGCGCCGGGGAGTGGCGGCTCTGGCTCGACGACCGCCCGAGCGTCCGGCTCGAGGGTCGCGCGATCGGGCTCGTCGGCCTCGGCGCGATCAATCGCAGGGTCGCCGAACTCGCCCGCGCCTTCGGCCTCCGCCCCCGCGCCCTCCGCCGGAGCGGGGCGGGAAGCGAGCCCGGGTACGACTGGATCGACGGCCCCCGGGCTCTCCCGCGCCTGATGTCCGAAAGCGACGCCGTCGTCGTCGCCGCCCCCCTCACCGACGAAACCCGCGGGATGATCGGCCGGGAAGCGCTCGCCGCCGCGAAACCGGGAGCGATCCTGGTCAACGTCTCCCGGGGGGCGCTGGTGGACGAGGACGCGCTCTGGGACGCCCTCACGCGCGGCCCGCTCGGCGGGGCCGCCCTCGATGTCTGGTATCAGTACAACCCCGTGCCGGACGACGCGGGGCGCCGGTTCCCGTCCACCCGCCCGTTCCACACCCTCCCGAACGTCACGCTCTCCCCCCACCGCGCCGCGAGCCCGCTCGACGACGTCGCGCGCTGGGCCGACATCGTCGACAACCTGCGTCGCGTCGACCGCGGGGAAGCGCCGCTCAACCGGATCGACCTCGAGCGGGGGTACTGAACCGGACCGCGCGGCGCTGTGATATCCTGAATGCGCGCCCCCTTAGCTCAGCTGGACAGAGCATCGGTTTTCTAAACCGACGGTCGCTGGTTCGATCCCAGCAGGGGGTATAGAGTTATGTCGTTCGTGGGGCTCCTGGCCACGCTGTAGGCCACGCTTCCGTCGCGGAACCCGGTCATTGTGCGGCGGCCTCCGCTCCGTTCGCCTGCCCGAGCGCCAGCGCCTTCCCGAGCTTGGCGATACTGTCCCGGCCCGAAAATAAAACGGGCGGGAGGCGTCTGCCGTGCCCCCCGCCCGTGATCAGGATTCCAATCCTCTAATTCGGGTGCAGCCCGAACAGATCCAGATTCGCCCGTCCCTCGCCGCGCTGCGCCGTCTTGTAGAAGAACACGACCTTCTGGATGTGCCGGACGTTGCCGGGAAGGTCGATCCTGCGGCTCCAGCTTCCCTCGCGGAAGTGATGCCGCACGTTCGGGCTCCAGACTTCGCCGTTGCCGAAATGCACGCGGATGTCCCAGATCTCCAGGTCGGCCCGGTCCACGTCCAGCCGGATCGCGGTGAAATTCCCCTGGAAGTTCGCGTGGATCTCGTCGCGCTCGCCGCGGTGGTTCACCATCCGGCTCCCGAGTTTTTCCCACCGTTCCCCGCGCGGCGCGTTCCCGCCGCCTCCGCCACCACCACCCCCTCCGCCACCCCCGTCGTGATGGTGGTGAACTTCACGCCGGCACCCGGCCGATGCCAGGGCCAGTCCGGCGACCAGGACGAGCAGAATCCGTTTCATCGATGACCCTCTCTATTTTTTCCCGTAAAGGTTGATCGTCGCCTTCCCGTCGCGGGTGGCGCGAATGGACTTGTACTTGAACTCAATCCGCTTCACGGCCCGCTCCTTGCCCGGCAGGTCGATGACGCGCGTCCTGGAGTTTCCCTCGAACAGGGCGCGGACGTTCGGGGAGGTCTGTTCGCCATTCATGAAGTGCACGGTCACGTCGAACATCTCGAGGTCGCCGTCCTCCACCTCGATCTGGAAGGCGCTGAATCTCCCCTCGCCGCGGCAGTCGATGGAATCTTTGTCGCCCCCGAAGTCGACGACGCGGGAGCCGAGGTGGTCCCACCCCGGAAACCGGTCTTTCGGCGCCTTGCGCGGGGGGTCGACGGGCTTCACGTCCCCCCCACCCGCCGCGTGCCGCCCGAAAACGTGAACCGTCGCGCGCCCCTTCTTGAATTCGCTCTTGTACCAGAACGAGATTTTCCGGATGACGCGCGCGTCCCCGGGGAGGTCGATGACCCTGCTTCTGGAATTCTTGTTGAACTCGATACGGGTGTCGGGGGAGTGGTGTTCGTCGTTGCCGAACTCGATGCGGATGTTCCACATGTCGATATTGCCGTCGTCCACGTCGATGCGGACGGCGTTGAATCGCCCCTCGACCGCGCCGACCTCGATCGAGTCCTTGTCGGCGACGAAATCGACCTGGCGGCTCCCCAGTTTCTCCCAGCGCTCCTTTGCCGGCTCGACCTTCCCTCCGCCCCCGCCGCCGGCAGGCCGCCCGTAGAGCCGCAGCCGCGCCTTCCCCTTCTTCAGCTCGCTGCGGTACCAGAACGTGACCTTCTGGATCACGCGCGCCTCGCCGGGGAGATCGATCGACCGGCTCCGCGAGCCTTCGCGGAACTCATACCGCGTGTCGGGCGAGAAGTGTTCGTCGTTCCCGAAATCGACGCGCACGTTGTACAGGTCGAGATTGCCCTCCTCGACCTCGAACCGGATCGCATTGAACCGGCCCTCGGTGGCCGTGACCTCGATGACGTCCTTCTCCGCGCCGAAGTCGACCAGCCGGATACCCAGGAGCTCCCATTGGCCCTCGACGGCGGGCTCGGGGTCCCTGCCGGGCCCTGCGGCCGCGCGCCGTCCGTAGAGCGTGAGGGTGGCGTGCCCGCGATTGAGCTTGCTCTTGTACCAGAACTCGACCTTCTGGATGTTCCCGGCCTCGCCGGGCAGATCGATCGTGCGGCTCCGCGAATTCCTGTCGAACGTGATCCGCGTGTCCGGCGAGTGCGTTTCGCCGTTCCGGAAGGTGATCCGGATGTTGTACATCTCGAGGTTCCCGTCATCGACGTCCAGCTTGATCGCGTCGAACGAGCCCTCCCCGCGGCAGTCGATCGTGTCGTGGTCCCCGACGAAATGCACCCTGCGGGAGCCGAGATTGTCCCAGTCTTCGGCGCGCGCCGCCGTGGACAGCGACAGCGCGACGGCCAGAGCGAGCAGCGGTCGGATCCATCTCATCGTGAGTCACTCCTCGAAATGTGGTTCCGCCGGCGGATGCCGGTCGGACGGTGTCGGCGGCCGGCGACCCGGGTCGTTGAACCCGTGCCGCCGCCGTGGGTTGCGCTTCGATTCCGTTCCCGCATCAGGACAATCGCTCTCCTTCCGCCGAGTACTCGATCGCGCGGTCGTCGGACGGCCGGTCGCCGACGGCGCGCGCCGTCAGCCGACCGAGGCAGAACGGATGTTCGACCCAGAGCCGCCCCGCCCGCCCCGCGATCCCCTGGGCTTTGTCGTCCATCATCATGAAGTCCGGGCTCTCGTGCCCGCATTCGAGGCACCGCGGAGGCCCCCGGCGCGCCTGGCGCCACCGGAGGCGGTCGCGCAGGAGGGCGATCTCCTCGTCGCGCGTCAGCCCGAGCAGGTCCGCGAAGCGGTCGCCGGAGGGCGGGGCCTGCTGGAGCGTCTCGATGCTGCGCCGGAGCGCGGAGACGCTCTCGAACAGCTCGCCTTCCACGACCCGGTAGCACCCCCGGCACCAGGCGAGCCCTGCATCGACCGGGAGCGTCCCCCCGCCCTCCAGCCGGTACGCGCGGCGTTTCTGCTCCACGACATCCCGCACGCCGCACTTGGCGCACTCGATCTCATGCAGCAGTCCCATCCCCCTACGATACTCTCCCGAGGCGGACCCGTCACGCCTGCCGGATCTGCGGCTGGAACGGATCGGCCGCGAGGACCGCGCGGAGGCGCGCGGCGAGCGCGGGGGCATCGTTGATGCCGTCGCCGATCATGGCCACGGTGTGGCCGTGGCTGGCGAGGTGGCGGATGCGGTCGAGTTTCTGCTCGGGAAGCAGTTCGGCTTCGACGTGTGGGATGAGCAATTCCCTGGCAATGACTTCGGCCGCGCGGCGGCGGTCGCCGGTGAGCATCACGACTTGGTGGACGTCGAGGTGATGGTCGATTTGATGGATCGCCTTTTTTGCGCCCTGACGAATGCGGTCGCGCAGGACAATGGCGCCGATGAGGCGGGAGTCCTCGGCAACCAGCACGGCGGTTGCGCCAAGCTGATCGGCTTGATCGAGGAGTGCGCCGGTGTCGGCGATGCCGTGTTCGGCAAGGAAAGCGGCATTTCCGGCACGAAGGGTGCGGCCGTTGTGTGTGCACTCCACGCCGCGGCCGGGGAGCACACGGGCGTCTTCCACGGCGGTGAGCGGAAGGCCTCGGGTGCGTGCGGCATCGACAATGACGCGGGCGAGTACGTGGTCTGACCCACGCTCGGCGATGGCCGCCAGTTGCAGGACATCATCTTCACTGCCGTTGTTGGCGATGACGCGGATGATCTCGAACTTGCCCTCGGTGATGGTGCCGGTTTTGTCGAAGACCACGGCATCGACCTTGGCGGCCTGTTGGATGATGGCGCCGCCGCGCACGAGAATGCCGCGCCGGGCGAGTCCACCCATGGCTGCAACCATCGCTGTTGGCGTGGCGAGAATCAGCGCGCAGGGGCAGCCGACCAGCAGCACGGCGACGGTGCGCAGCCAGTCGCGGGTGCGGCCGACGATGCGCACGTGCTGCGGATGCAGCCCGACTTCCTCGTGCAGCTCGCGGTACATCGCCTGCTCGGGCGATTCGCCGCGCTTGATGCCGCCCTGGGGAAACTGCCACGAATGTTCGCGAACCCGTTTCCCCCAGAAGACCTCGTTCCTCGAATTGACCAGGATGATGCCGACGTTGGGGCGATAGCCGTCACGGTCCAGCATGGCCCGCACCCCTCGATCCCATACAATTGGGACGATTATATCGAGCCGCCGCGGGCGCAGGAACCACGGCGATCGCCCAGCCCCGGATCGCGCATGAAAGCCTCCCGTTTCCACCTCTCGACCCTGAAGGAAGCGCCCGCCGACGCCGAGGTGATCAGCCACCGGCTGATGACCCGGGCGGGCATGATCCGCAAGCTGGCCGGCGGCATCTACAACTACATGCCGCTCGGGCTGCGGGTCATCCGCAAGATCGAGGCGATCATCCGGGAGGAGATGAACCGGGCGGGGGCGATCGAACTGCTGATGCCGGTCATCCAGCCGGCCGAATTGTGGATCGAGTCGGGCCGGTGGGAAAAATACGGGCCCGAGCTGCTCCGACTGAAGGATCGCCACCAGCGCGACTTCGTCGTGCAGCCGACCTCGGAGGAAGCGATCACCGACATCGCCCGCAACGAGCTGCGCAGTTACCGCCAGATGCCGAAGAACTTCTATCACATCCAGACGAAGTTCCGCGACGAGCGCCGGCCGCGCTTCGGCGTGATGCGCGGGCGCGAGTTCACGATGAAGGACGCCTATTCGTTCGACCGCGATCGCGAGTCGGCGCTCGCGAGCTACCGGGCGATGTACGACGCCTACGTCGCGATCTTCACCCGGATGGGGCTCGTTTTCCGCGCGGTGGCCGCCGACACCGGCGCGATCGGCGGCTCGGCCAGCCACGAGTTCCAGGTGATCGCCGAAACCGGCGAAGACGCGATCGCCTGGTGTCCGCAATCCGACTACGCGGCCAACGTCGAGCTGGCCGAGGCCTTGCCGCTCGTCCGGGAGCGCGCCGCACCCGGCGAGCCGCTCGCGAAGGTGCCGACCCCGTCGCGCGAGAAGTGCGAAGACGTGGCCGAACTGCTCGGCCTGCCGCTCGCTCGCACCGTGAAGTCGATCGTGCTGGCGGTCGACCGTCGCGAGCCGGTGAAGGACGGTGCGGAAGACTTCGCCGGCGAACCGCGCATCGTCGGTACCGCGATCTGGCTGCTGCTGGTGCGCGGCGACCACGAACTGAACGAGGTGAAGGCCGGCAAGGTGCCGGGACTGCAGGGTTTCCGGTTCGCCACCGAGGCCGAGATCGCCGAGCATTTCGGCTCGCCGCCCGGCTACCTGGGACCGATCGGCGCGCGCAAGCCGGTGCAGGTCGTGGCCGACCGCACGGTCGCGGCGATGCACGATTTCGTCTGCGGCGCCAATGACGCAGGCTTTCACTACACCGGGGTCAACTGGGGCCGCGACCTGCCCGAGCCGGTGGTGGCCGACATCCGCAACGTGCAGGCCGGCGACCCGTCGCCCGACGGCCAGGGCACGCTGGCGATCCAGCGCGGCATCGAGGTCGGCCACGTGTTCTATCTCGGCACGAAATACTCGGAGGCGATGCACGCGGAGTTCGTCGACGTCGACGGCAGGTCCAGGCCGTTCGAGATGGGCTGCTACGGCATCGGCGTCACGCGCCTGGTCGGCGCGGCGGTCGAGCAGAACCACGACGAGCGCGGCATCGTCTGGCCGCGCGCGATCGCGCCGTTCGAGGTTGCGGTGGTGCCGCTGGGCTACGGCAAGTCCGACGCGGTGCGTGCCACTGCCGACGCGCTGTACGCGCAATTGCTCGCCGACGGCGTCGACGTGGTGCTCGACGATCGGGACGAGCGTCCCGGCGTGATGTTCGCCGACTGGGAGCTGATCGGCGTGCCGGTGCGGGTCACGATCGGCGAACGCAGCCTGAAGGAGGGACGCGTCGAACTGCTCGCGCGCCGCGGCATGCAGGCGCAGGCGGTGCCTGTCGGC
>JABWAY010000394.1 GCA_013360825.1 Candidatus Brocadiia bacterium
TCGCCCCGGAGCGGGTGGATGCGGACCGGCGTCCCGACCTCGCGCGCCGCCTCGCCCCGGGGGGCGTGCCCGCCCTCGCGATTCTCGCCCCGGACGGGACGCCGCTCGTGGCCACCGGGTACGCACCCCCGAGCGTGCTGCGGGAGATCCTCCGATCCGCGGCGTTCCAGTGGTCGACCCGCTCGTCGATGATTCTGGCGGAGGCGCGGCGCTCCCGTGAGGCCGTGCTGGAGCTGACCTCCCTTCGCCCGTCGCGCGGTCTCCCCGACGAGGGGTTCGTCCGCGCGGCGGTCGGGGAACTCGTCGAATCCGCGGACCCCTCCGGCGGGTGGGGAGAATCGCCCGCGCAGCTCCGGGCCGCGTCCCTCCGGCTTCTCGCCCTCCGCCCGGATGTCGAGGGCGCGGCCGAAACGCTGGCCCGGGCCCTGGCCGCCCTGAAGCGAGGGCCGCTCGCGGGCGCAGAGGCCGGCACGTATTTCTCCGACGCGGAGGACGGCGATCCGCCGGACACTCTGGAGCGCCCCGCCGAGCTCGCCGACCTGCTCGTCGCATTCCGTTGCGTCGGGGATCGCGAGGCGGCGTCACGCCTCGAGGCCCGCCTGCGATCGCTCCGCGGTCCCGGCGGCGCCGTTCCGGTCGCGCTCGCCGGCCCGATCCGCCATCTCGAGACCGCCGAATCGACCTTCCTCGTGGCGGAGGCCCTCGGGGATCTCCCCGAGGGGTTCCCCGCGTTTTTCGACCCGGCCACCGGCCTCGTCCGTCACCGCGCCGGCGTCGACGACCCCGTCTTCCACCTCGCCGACCAGGCCGCCGCTCTCGCCGCGCTCCTGCCGCACGACCGCCCCGCCGCCGGCCGGCTCGCGGACGCCGTCACCGCACACTTCTTCTCCCCGGGCGCGCCGGCATGGCGCGACCGACTCGGCCCCCCCGTTGAATTCGAACCCCTCGACACACCGGCATTCCCCGTGGACGACAACGCCCGGCTCGCGGGGGCGGTCCTCCACCTCGGCACTCCCCACGCGGACCGCGCCGAGTCCGTCCTCTCCGGCTTCGTCGACGCCTACCGCGGCCTCGGACATCCCGCCGCGCGTCTCGCGCTCGCCATCACGCGCGGGCGCGGGGGAGGGAATGGTCCCGCGCCGGTCTGAGCCGCCGGGCCGCCCTTGCCCGCGCCCCCCGTCCCGGCTACCATGACCTCGTGGCCAAGCCGGCAAACACGGATGTCCGTCTCTTTACGCGCGAGGAAGCCGAGAAGACGCTTCCTCTTGTGCGCGTGATCGTGCGTGACATCGTCCGCGACTACGAGGAGTACACACGGAAATCGCAGGAGTTGAATGCCCGGACCGTGCGCCAGTCCGCCGCGATCACGAAGGAAGAGATGAAGGCGCTGCACGAGCTGGAGGAGATGGTGGGGGCGCTGAAGAAGCGCATCGCGGAGGCGGGGATGGAGCTGGACAAGCTGGGGATCGAGCTGAAGGACTGCCAGCTGGGGCTGATCGACTTTCCGACGAAGATCGGGAACGAGGTGGCGTATCTCTGCTGGAAGCATGGCGAGGAGCACATCGGGTTCTGGCACGGGCTCTCCGAGGGATATCCGGGTCGCCGGCCGCTGACGTAGGCGCGCCCGCGCGGATGTTTTTATTTGCGGATGACGACCACCCTCGATCCTGAATACGCTTCGCTCAAACCCTGGCGCCTGCCCGACGGGCTCCTCTACGGTCCGTTTCCGACACGGCGCAAGGGGCGTGCGCTCGGGGTCAACCTGCTCCCGCCCTCCGAGAAGGTCTGCTCGTTCAACTGCGGGTACTGCCAGTGCGGATGGACCCCCCGGCCGCCCGGGAAAGGGGACTGGCGGGACCGCTGCCCGACGACGGAGCAGGTCGCGGCCGGACTGGAGCGGGGATTCGCGCAGCTTCACGCGGAGGGCAATGCCCCCGATGCGATCGTCGTGAGCGGGAACGGAGAGCCGACGCTGGCCCCGGAATTTCCGCAGAAGGTCGAACGGGTGCTGGCCGCCCGCGACCGCTGGTTCCCGGGTGTCCGCACCATGGTCCTGACGGCGGGGACCGAGCTCGGGGACCCCGCGATCCGCGCGGCGTGCGACCGGCTCGACGAGCGGTGCGTGAAACTCGACGCGGGAGATGCGAAGACCCTGCGGGCCGTCGACATCCCGCTGGTCCCGTTTGAGCTCGCGGACCTGGTCGCCTGGTGCCGCCGTCTGCGCGACGTGACCATCCAGTCCTTCTTCACTCGCGGCGCCGTCGACAACACGACGCGCCCTGCCCTCGACGCGTGGCTGGCGCGCCTCCGGGAGATCCGGCCCCTGGAAATTCAGCTCTACTCGCTGGACCGGGTCCCCGCGGCGCGGGGACTTCGCGGAGTGCCGCGGGCGGACCTGGAAGCGATTGCCGCGGAGGCCGCCGGGGCGGCCGGGGTTCCGGCGCAGGTCTACTGATCCGCGCCTAAAGCCTTCTCCTGACACCCCTTGCGCGTTTTCTTTGACGCCCCCGGGCCGGCGTGCAAAGATAAGCCCGACGTTGACAAAGTCGGCCCTGTCCGCGGGCAACCGGAGAACCTGCATGCTCGAAGGAAAAGTCGGCGACAACATCATCATCGTCAACGCGGACAGCCTCCTCAACTGGGCCCGCGAGTCGTCCCTCTGGCCCATGACGTTCGGCCTCGCGTGCTGCGCCATCGAGATGATGGCCGTCGGCGCCTCCCGCTTCGACCTCGACCGCTTCGGCGCCGGTGCCTTCCGCGCCAGCCCCCGACAGAGCGACGTCATGATCGTCGCCGGAACCGTCACGCTCAAGATGGCCACCCGCCTCCGCAAACTCTACGACCAGATGGCCGAGCCGAAGTACGTGATCTCCATGGGCTCCTGCGCCACCTGCGGCGGGCCGTACTGGGCGCACGGCTACCACGTCCTCAAGGGCGTGGACAACGTCGTCCCCGTGGACATCTATGTCCCGGGATGTCCGCCGCGTCCGGAGGCGCTGATCCAGGGGATCATCAAGCTCCAGGAGAAGATCCGGGGCGACTCGATGCTGAAGTACCGCGAGCGCAAGGACGGCGATGCCAGCCTGGGACTTCCCGTGGTGCCCCGGACGATCGTGCCGGGCAGCACGGCGCCGGGCGGGGCAGCGCAGGCCCAGGGAGGAAAGGCGTGACCCCGAGCGAACTTTTCACGGTTCTGAAGGAACGGTTCGGCGAGGTCGTGAGCTTCGTGGAGGCGAAGCAGGCGCCGGCTCCGAAGCCACCGGCGCCACCGGCTGCGCCCGCGAAACCTGCGGCAGCCGCGGCGCCTGCGGCGGCCAAGCC
>JABWAY010000395.1 GCA_013360825.1 Candidatus Brocadiia bacterium
CCCGCGACGCGCGGCGCGCAGTACCACATCGGGTGCCGCCGCGGCGACATCGCCCCGTTCGTGCTGCTCTGCGGCGACCCGGCGCGGGCGCGCCGGACGGCGTCCCGGTTCTCGAAGATCCGGGTGGAGCGCGCGAACCGGGAGTACGTGACGATCACCGGCCGCCGGCGCGGGATGGACATCACGGTCATGGCGACCGGGATGGGGCCGGACAACACCGAGATCGCGCTCGTGGAAATCGCCCAGATCGCGGCCCCGACGCTGCTCCGGATCGGATCCTGCGGCGCCCTGCAGAAGGAGATTCCGCTCGGGTCGCTGGTCGTCTCCGGCGGCGCGGTCCGACTCGAGAACACGTCGACGTATTTCGTTCCGGAGGGGTACCCGGCCATCGCGCACCCGGAGGCGTCGCTCGCGCTGCTGCAGGCGGCGGCGGATCTCGGCGTGCCCGCGCGATTCGGCCTCACGGCCACCGCACCCGGGTTCTACGGCGCCCAGGCGCGGCGGATCCCGGGATTCCCGCCGCGGTTCCCGGATCTCCCGGCGGACCTGGGCCGGATCGGGGTCCTGAACCTGGAGATGGAGGCGTCCGCGCTGTTCACGCTCGCCGCGCTCCGCGGCCTCCGGGCGGGCTGCGTCTGCGCCGTCTTCGCGAACCGCCCGCGCGGGACGTTCATCGCCGGGCGTGCGAAGGAGGCGGCCGAGGACGCGGTGATCGACGCCGGACTCGAAGCCTGCGGCGTCCTCGCCGCGATGGACGCCCGTCGCGGGAGCGCCCCGCGCTGGCTGCCCCGGACCGGGATCTGAACCGCCGCCGGGGCGCGTGGTAAGCTCGCCGTTCTCACCATGCCGACACCTGAATCCCCGCGGCCGACCCACCGACCCGCCGATCCCCCCGGGGAACGGGGAGCCGTCCAGAAGCTCGGCGGGCATGCGCAGTCGATCCTCGAGTGGGCCCTCGACGCCGTCGTCGCGATCGACCACCGCGGCCGGATTCTCGCCTGGAACGCCCAGGCCGAGCGCGTCTTCGGCTGGTCCCGCGAGGAGGTCTACGGGCGCGACATGGCGGACCTGCTCATCCCCGACCGCCACCGTTCCGCGCACGCCCGGGGCATGGAACAGTTCCGCGCGACCGGGGATGGACCCGCCGTCAGCCGCCGGCTCCTCACCGAGGGGCGCCACCGCGACGGACGCGAACTCCCCATCGAACTCACGATCATCCCGGAGGAAACGGCGAAAGGCTTCATCTTCACCGCGTTCATCCGCGACCTGACCGAACAGCAGCGCGCCGCCCGCGCGCTGTCCGAAAGCGAGGAACGGTTCCGCAGCACCTTCGCCGCCGCGCCGATCGGGATGGGGCTCTGCCTGATGGACGGCCGGATGCTCCAGGTGAACCGCGCGTTCCACCGGATGCTCGGGTTGACGGAGGGGGAACTCGTCGCGCTCAGCCTCTCGGGAATTACCGCGCCCGAGGACCGCCCCGAACTCGAGCGCACGCTGCTCCGCCTCCACGACGGAAGCCGCGACACCGCGGAACTCTCCCAGCACCTCGTCGCCCGCGACGGCCGCGCCATCCCGTGCCGGACGATCCTCGCCCTCGTGAAGGACGACGCCGGCGCCCCCCGGCACCTCGTCGTCCACGTCGAAGACATCTCGAGGCGCCAGAGCGCCGAAAAAGCCCTTCGCGAGTCGGAACGCAACTACCGCCTGCTCTTCGAGGACAACCCCAACCCGATGTGGGTCTACGACCGGGAGACGCTCAGGTTCCTGGCGGTCAACGAGGCGGCGGTCGCACGCTACGGGTACTCGCGCGCCGAATTCCGGTCGATGACGCTGTCCGACCTCCGTCCGCCCGACGACACCCCTCCCCCGGGAGCGGTCCGCGTCCCGCAGCCCCGCGGGATCACCCAGCTCGGCGAAGCCCGGCACCGCGCCCGGGACGGCTCCGACGTCTGGGTCAACGTCACCACGCACGGCGTCCGCTTCGAGGGCCGCGACGCCATCGTCGCTCTGCTCCGCGACGTCTCCGAGGAGCGGCGCTCCCGGCAGGAACTGCGCGACAAGGAGGCGCAGCTCCAGCAGTCCGCGAAAATGGAGGGGATCGGGCGGCTGGCGGGCGGGATCGCGCACGACTTCAACAACCTGCTCACGATCATCGCCGGATACGCGCAGCTGCTCTCGCGGAAACTGGACCGGAAGGAGTCGCCCATGACCGAGATCGAGGAGATCCGGTACGCCGCGGCGCGGGGGAGCTCCCTGACCCAGCAACTCCTGGCCTTCAGCCGCCGGCAGGTCCTGAACCCGAAGGCGATCGACCTCAACCTCCACGTCGCCAAGATGGACCAGCTCCTGCGCCGCGTCATCGGCGAGAACATCGAACTCCTGGCCGCGCTTCAGCCGGGAATCGGCCCCGTCCAGGCCGACCCGGGGCAGCTCGACCAGGTGATCATGAACCTCGCCCTGAACGCCCGCGACGCCATGCCCTCCGGCGGCCGGCTCACGATCGCGACCGGGGAGGACCTGAAGGACGGCCCGCTCGTCACCCTTTCCGTCACCGACACCGGCGTCGGCATGGACGAAAAGACCCTCGCCCACGTCTTCGAACCGTTCTTCACGACCAAGAGGGAAGGACGCGGGACCGGCCTGGGACTCGCCACCGTCTACGGGATCGTCGAGCAGAGCGGCGGACGGATCCACGTGACGAGCGCGCCGGGGAAAGGTTCGACGTTCCGGGTCTGGCTTCCGCGGGCGGGGGCGCCGCCGCAGCCGGAGGCGACCGGCGGGTCCGGCCCGCCGCGCGGCAGCGGCGTCGTGCTCGTGGTCGAGGACGACCTGCGGGTCCGCCGCCTCGCAGCAACCCTCCTGCGCGACACCGGCTACACCGTCCTCGAGGCCGAGACCGCCGGGGAGGCGCTCGTCCGGATCGAGCGCCTTTCGGAACCCCTCGACCTCCTCCTCGCAGACGTCGTCCTTCCGGGGAAGAGCGGCGTCGACCTCGCGATGCGGGCGCTGTCGCTCCGGCCGAACCTCCGGGTGGTCCTCACCTCCGGATACCCGGACTCGGAAGCGTCCCGCCTCGGCGCGCTTCCGCCGGGGACCGCCTTCCTGCCGAAGCCGTTCACGGAGGAGTCGCTCTCCCGCTGCGTCCGGGAAACGCTCCAGGCCCCGCGCTGATCCGCGGCGCCCGCCCTGCCTCAGGGGGCGTCCAGCTGTCGGTGACCACCAGGTCGTCCACGGTTCGGCGCTTTCGGGAAAGAGGGAGCGCCATGGTACCCGCGGCAGGGGCGGGG